>JBIKTO010000080.1:0-8198 GCA_044348065.1 Cyanobium sp. | reverse complement strand
TCGAGCTGATCCTGCCTATTCTTTCCGAACGCTTTCAAGGTCTTTCCAACCAGCAGATCATGGCCACTCTCGGCATCTCCAAAGACTTCTGGCGCCACACCCGCGCCTTCCAGGACATCCTGGAGGAGGGACGACAAGAAGGGCGCGAGGAGGGCGCTGCGCTGGGACGACAGGAGGGACTGGAGCAGGGCCTTGAGCAAGGCTTGGAGCAAGGCTTGGAGCAGGGCCTGGAGCGGGGCCTGGAGGAAGGCCGCCGCCGCGAGGCCTGCGCTCTCGCCCTGCGGCAGCTGGAGCGCCGCTGCGGGGCCCTCGCCAGCAGCGCCCGCTCCCGCATCGAAGCCTTGAGCCGACCGCAGCTGGAGGATCTGGCCCTCGCCCTGCTCGATTTCCGGAGCGGCGAGGATCTCCAGGCCTGGCTGGAGGCGCTTGAGCCCACTCAACGCCGCGCATCCAGCAGTGGACATCCATAGGCCTCGAACGCCGCATCGGCGCTGAGCAGCGTGAGCGATTCGGTGATGGATTGGGCCACCAACAGGCGGTCCAATGGATCGCGGTGATGGAGGGGAAGCTGCTCAAGGATGAGGAGATGGGGCAGCGCCAGGTCCAGCCATTCGAAGCCGGCTTCTTCGGCCAAGGCGATGGCCTGGGCGGCGGAGAGCGGCATGTCGCTGCGAATCAGGGAGCGGCTGCGGGGGCCGAGCCGGCGGTCGTCGCTGATCGCCCAGAGGAACGAATGGGTGTCGAGCAACAGGCGCATCAGCCCTGCTCAAACAGATCGGCGATCAGGGGATTGGGCGCATCGGTCGAATCCGGCAGGGTGAAGCGGCCGCGGCGGGGCCTGCAGACCCGTGAGCCGGACCACAGGCCCACCGTTGCGAGCGATCACCACCTCGTTTTCGGCGCCGGTTTCGATTGCCTCCACCAGGCGGGACAGATGGGTTTTCGCCTCCAGCATGTTCACCACGCGACTGGCGCCGGCGCCGCTCAGGGCCGAACCCGCTCCACCTGCAGGCCGGCCTTGCGCAGCAGCTCCGGCACGCTGTTGGCACCGCTGAGGTGGCCGGCGCCCACGGCGACGAACACCACGCCAGGACGGGCCAGGCGCTGCTTCAACCGCTGCGCCCAGCGCGCGTTGCGGTCGCTCAGCAGCAGGCGGGCGGTGGCCGGCGTGTTCTTCAGGCTCTCGTTCATCAACCGCCCGGCGTCCTCCGCCTCGCCGCGCGCCCAGTGCTCCAGCAGCCTGCGCAGCACCGCCAGGCCCTGGTCGGGGCGATCGATCAGCTCACGCAGGCCCGCCAGCTGCTCCGCCTCCGGCGTGGCATCGAGGAGCGAGAACTGCTCTTCGGCGGTTTCGAAGGCCGTGATCGTCTTGCCGCTGCGGCGGGCCGCCTGGGTGAGCACGGCCTCCGCGCCGCTCTGCGGATCCAGCCCCGCCCTGGCATACAGCACCGAAGCCGCCGTGATCGCGATGAACCAGGGCTCCAGGGGTTCCAGCGAAGCGGCGGGCAGGCCGATTCGCTCCAGCGCCGCCACGTAGGCCGCGTGATCCTTGGCGCTGAGGCGCTGGGCCATGGTGCGGCCGCCGGGATCCACGGCGAGCCTGAGGATCAGCGGCGCCAGCGCGGCCGGATCCTCCTGCGGCGGCAACTCCAGCGTCAGTTCATCCGAGGCCTGAAACGCCCGGGCCACCGCCCCATCGAACCAGACCAGGTCTTTGGGGAGCAGGTGAACGGTTCCGAACAGGTAGAGGGTGGTGTCGGCGTCGCGCACCACCCAAAGGGCCGGATCGGCGGTTCGCGCCAGCAGCCGAGCGGGGGCCAGAAGCGGGGACGCCAGCAGGCCCAGGCCCAGCAGCAGGGCCGCGAGCCGGCGGGGAACGAGGCGTTGGGCAGGAAAGCTGGAGCGGCCGGGCATGGCGAGGGCAGATGGGACAAGCGCAGGCGTCGAGGGACGGCTTGACGGCCATCGCTGGCTGAAGCTACAGAAAAAGGCTTGAGTTCCTGCCGCGAAAGCTCCCTGGCCATGGCCGATCCTTCGGCGCTGATATCGGGCACAGCCAAAGCGGGGCCGGCGAAGCAGCTCCACGGTCGTGAGAGCCAACCGGAGGCACTCACTCCTGACGATCTTCAGGGCGTTGTGGGTGGAATCGCCATCATCGGCACCCTGTTCCGCAACCAGAAAGCACCCTGACCCCATCGCTGCCGCACGGGCGATCGTTGTTGTCGTAGCCGAAGGCTTCGGCACAGGCGGCGCCTCCTCCGGCAAGACTGGGCAGCGCTCAGCCACGCACAGCCCGCGCCGATGACCACCTACCTGATCACCGGCGCCAACCGTGGCATCGGCCTGGAATACTGCCGCCAGCTCCAGGCGCGCGGCGATCAGGTGATCGCGACCTGCCGGCAGTCCTCGCCGGAGCTGGAGGCGCTGGGGGTGCGGATCGAGCCTGGGCTGGAGCTCAGCGACGAGGCCGCCATCGCCAGGCTGGTGGAGCGGTTGGCGGGGCTGCCGCTCGATGGCCTGATCCTCAACGCCGGCATCCTGGAGGCCACATCCCTGGCGGCCCTGGATCCGGACAGCCTGCGGCGGCAGTTCGAGGTGAATGCCCTGGCTCCCCTGCGGCTGGTGCGGGCCCTGCTGGATCACCTGGCCGCCGGCGCCAAGGTGGCGCTGATGACCAGCCGCATGGGTTCGATCGACGACAACAGCTCCGGCGGCTCCTACGGCTACCGGATGTCGAAGGCGGCGCTGAACATGGCGGGCAAATCCCTGGCGATCGACCTGAAACCCCGCGGCATCGCCGTCGCCCTCCTGCACCCGGGCCTGGTGCGCACCCGCATGGTGAACTTCAACCCGCAGGCCATCCCCCCCGAAGAGGCGGTGCGGGGTCTGCTGGCCCGCATCGATGCCCTCACGCTGGCGACCTCCGGCAGCTTCTGGCATGCCAACGGCGAGCTGTTGCCGTGGTGAAGGCTTCTGCTCACGGAGAGCTGATCGGCAGGCGATCAGCAAAGTCCGCCATTCTTAGCGCCTTGGGCATCACCCAGTCTGTGATGGACTTTGAGGTGCGCATGGGCGGTGCAATCCGGGTGGAGTTCACCGTGACGGCATCGCTGTTTGCTTGCCGCGGCCATGCCATGCTCAATGGCGAAGTGAAGCTCGACGAAGGCACCTCGGCGAGCACGGCAGATCTGGACCGCGAATCACAACGAGGGTGGCGACTTTGCCAGCATCGCCCTCACGGTGACCATGTCCGGCGTCTCAGCGACACCATTCAGGATCGCCCCTGCTCCGGGCTGAACTGGGTGATGGCGATCACATCGCGGATGCGGCTGCGGAAGCGCCGCCACTCCGCCGCCACATAGCCGAAGCGCTCGGGATCCTGGCGTTCCAGCTCCAGCAGCAGCCGCTCGGATTCCTGCGCGAAGGCCCCCATCAGCGCGGGCGAGAACCGCCGCAGCTGCACGCCAGAAGCCCGCAGCCGCGCCAGGGCCTCGACGTTGCGCAGGTCATACTCGCGCCGCGTCCACAGGAAGGTTTCGGCGCAGGCGGTCTGCAGGGCCAGGCGCAGGTCGGCGGGCAGCTCCGCCAGGGCCCGGCGGCTCACCATCAGTTCGTTCGTGGTGGAGGGTTCCCACCAGCCGGGTGCGTAGTAGTAGCGGGCGGCGGTGTGCAGCCCCAGCAGCTCGTCGTCGTAGGGGCCGATCCACTCGGCGGCGTCGAGCCGGCCATCGCGCAGGCGGGGCAGGATCTGGTCCGCGGCGATCACCCGGCCGGCATTGATGGCGTAGTCGGTCTGCACGCCGAAGGCGTTGAGCACATCGGCCCCCAGGCCCGGGATGCGCATGCGCAGGCCCCTGAGATCCGCCGGTTCGTTCACCTCCTTCTTGAACCAGCCCCCCATCTGGCCGCCGGTGAGGGTGAGCGGGATCGAAACCAGCTGATCGAGCCGCACGCCATCCACCGCCAGGCGGGGATAGACGGTCTGGTGAAAGGGGCGATCATCCCCCTTGCGGGTGTAGCTGAGCCAGGCGGTCTGCTCGCGGGGGTTGAGACCGAAGGGCACCGCCTTGGCAAAGATCAGCGGCAGCAGCACCTTGTCGTAATAGATATCGACATAGCCGCACTGAAACGGGCGGCCCTCATTCACCAGCCGCAGGATGTCGGAGCTGGAGAGGGCGGAGCGATCCACCAGTTCGAGGCGGAAACGCCCATCGGTGAGGGTGGCCAGCCGCTGGGCGAGCCGCTCCGGCACCTGCCCCACCAGCAGCCGCCGGTAGAGGGGCGAACCCTGATAAGTGGCCATCCGCCACACCCGGCTGCCCTGGCGACCGCGTTGGTCCCAGCCCTGACCCAGGCCGACGCCGTAGGCCACCGCGGCCCCACCACCCAGGAGCAGCAGCTCGCGGCGGCGCAGCGCGCCGCTGGGCCTGGGCCAGCGGTAGGGCGGCGCATCGGGATGGCTGTAGACGCTCAGCAGGCCGCGGCAGCCGCTCCAGGGCGGCTGCTCCAGGGTCTGGGCGGCCCGCTGCTGGGCCTGGGCGAAGCCATGGCCGGCCTGCAGCTCCCGCAGCAGCCGCCGGAAGGCCCCGGCCGCGGCCCCATCGGGCACCCGCTCCCGGAACACCTGCACCCAGGCCACGCCAGCGGCCAGGCAGCGATGGGCCAGGTCGATGCCCAGGCAGCAGTGGAGCAGCACCAGGCTGAGGCCGCGATCCACCGCCCGCCGCAGGGGCAGCTCCAGGCTGGCGCCGGAGATCCAGCTGCCATCGCCCAGCTGCAGGCGTCCCCCCCGCTCCGGGGAGGCGTCGCCGTGGCCGAGGAAGAGCAGGGCATCCCAGCCCGGTTCCTCCGCCAGCACGGCCTGCAGCGCCGCCGCCCCGGCGCCCGGACCGCGCAGGATGCGCAGCGGCTGGCGGCCCCGGCGGGCCAGCTGCTCCAGCTCCTCCACCTCCGCCTGGAGATCGAGATCCTGCTCGTGGCCCACCACCAGCAACAGCCGGGCCCGGCGCGCGCGCGCCACCGCCACCGGCTGGGGGGGATCCTGGGGTGGCAGGCGCCAGAGGGGGCGATCCAGGGGCAGGGTCTCCCAGGGCAGCTCCTCCAGGGCCCGCAGCTCCGGCGCGATCCGCAGCCGCAGGGGCAGGCCCGGCTGGAGCCGCAGGGCCCGGTGCAGGGGCAACCAGCGCTCGTGCTCGAACCACTGCCGCAACCCCCGGATCACCTGGTCGCTGTAGTCGTCCAGCACGGCGGCGGGCAGCCCGCCCTCGCGGCTGCCGTAGTGGTGCACGAAGCGGCGTCGCCAGGCGGCGTGCGACTCCAGCAGCGCGGTGGGCAGCGGCGCGGTGAAGCCCGCCTGGCTGGCCGGACTGACCACCAGCACCGCCAGTTCCTCCCGACCCGGTAGGGACTGGAGGCTGAGGTCGATGCTGGCCATCAGGCGCTCATCCGGTGGGTCCCGGTTCCGGCTCCTCCAGGGTGGCGCCGAAATGGAGGGGCGGCAGCGCCAGGCGCGAGCCATCGCCATGCCAGAGGCCGATGGCGATCGGCTTCTCCCCCGCCGGCACGGTGAGGCAGAGGGGTCCGGAACCGCCATCGCCGCCGGTGTCGATCACCCGGTCGTCCACCCGCAGGCTGAGGCGCTGGGGCAGCAGATCGCCGGGCAGCTCGGGCTCCAGCCGCACCTCCAGCCACTGCGCCCCCTCGATGGCGCCGCAGAGCAGCAGCAACAGGCGGAAGCGTTCACTGGCGGCGCGGCGGTCCGCACCGGTCTCGATCCGGCCCAGCGCCAGGGCGAGGGGGATCGCCACCGTGGCGAGGGCTGTGGGCAGACCCGACACCAGCGGGCCGGGGGCCGCGGGGGAGCGGAAGGCGCCGGCGCTGGCGGGCAGCAGCTCGGCGCCCAGGGCCAGCAGCGCCTCCCCCAGCAGCCCATCCAGCCAATCGCGCAGGCGCACCGGCGCGGCGACCGGCTCGGGGGGGAGCAGGGCCTCCGGCGTCAGCAGGCGCCCCAGCAGCCAGAGGCGATCGAGCCCACCCTCGAAGGCGGCGAGCGGCAGGGGGCAGGGGGCCTGGGCCGTCGCCAGAGCCGGGCAGCGCTGGCGCAGTTCCGCGGCCGTGAGCACCCCGGGCAGCCGCACGGCGCCCCCCTCCTCATCCACCCAGGCCCCGAGCAGCAGATGGGGGGAGCGGGTGCCGGTTCGCCAGGGCTCCGGCGCCACCGCCAGGGACTCCGCCCAGAAGGGAGCGCAGACCAGCTGCACCCGGAACCCCTCCAGCTCGAAGGTGTCGCCGCTGCCCTCCCGCAGGCGCAGATCCAGCCCAAGCTCGGCCAGCTGCTGCCGCAGCGCCCGCAGCGCCAGGGAGGGATGGTCCCGCGGCAGGCCCGGCGACGCCGGCTCCTCGAGCAACAGGGTGTGGGGGGGGAGGGGCAGGGCCAGGGGATCGTCCGGGTCGTCGTCGAAGGGATCAGGCGTGGGCGTCGTGGAGGAGGTCATGGGGAGGGGATACGGGAACAGGGGGCGCCAGCAGGGGCTCCAGCCAGAGGGCCAGGCGCGGGCGATCGCCCTCGGCGGGGATGGCCAGCAGGTAATCGCGCAGGGCGGCGGCCTGGGTTTCGGTGGCCGCCAGGGAGCACCCCACCGCCTCGAAACCCTCGCGGCCGGCGAGAAAACCCAGGGCGGTGGCGGCGATGGCGGCCGCGTGGGCGGCGGCCTGCAGGCGGCGGGTCACCTTCGCCTGGCAGCAACCGCAGGCCTCACCGATACGCCGCTGGGGCTGGCCCTGGGCGTAGTGGCGCCAGAGGCAGGCCCGCAGGGCGGCCTCCGGGCCATCCGCCGCCAACATCGCGGGCAGCTGGCGGGCCAGGGCGCGGCGCAGGGCGAACTCCACCGCGGCGATGGGGCCCCAGGGCGGCTCCTCCGGTGGGGCGGCGGCCACGACCTCCAGCTCCTGGGGGCCGGCGAGCGGCAGCTCCGCCAACCGGTCGCGGCGCAGGGCGGCGGCCATGGCCCGCAGGCGGGCGAGGCTCAGATCCGCGGCGACGGGCGGATCGAGCCCGGCGAGGAAGGCCGCTTGCGGCTCCCAGTCCGCGGCGACGGCGGAGCGATCGCCGCGGGCCTGCCGGTAGTGGTCGCGGTAGCGCTGGTGGAGGCGTTCCACCTGGGCCTGGGAGAGGGCCGCGCCGCCATGCCGCTGCCAGGCCCGCGCCATGCGGCCGGGGCTGGCGTGGGCCAGCAGCGACCAATCGCGCTGCAGCAGCAGGCCGTGCTCCCGCAGCAGGCGCACCAGGGGCGGATGGCTCTGCACCCGCACCCGGGTCCAGTGGCCGAGCCCCGCCAGCTCCGGCCGGTAGCTGCCGATCACCTCCAGGGAGAAGGGCCGATGGGCGTCGGACGGCTGCGGGCGGGGCCAGGGCAACGGGTCCCCCGCGTCGTCGAGGACGGTGGCGGCCAGGTCGATCAGATCGAGCTGGTGGCTGCGGCCGAAGCGCCGCTGCAGGGCCAGGATCTTCTGCTCCGCCGCCTGGCTGACGCGGCAGCGCAGACAGAGCAGCACGCCCCGCTCATCCGCCCGCTCCCGGGCCTCCAGCAGCTGGCGGTCGATCACGGCGCTGGCGGCCGCCTCCAGCAGGCCCAGCCGCTCCAGGGTGGCGAGCGCCCGGGCGCTGGGCCGCGAGCCGATGGTGATCGCCCGGGCCAGACCGGGCGCCGCCACCAAAGTGCGCAGGTGCTGGTAGGGAAGGGAGTCCATGGCAGGGGAGGCGGGCCGGCGCCGGGGACAAGGGACCGGACACCCGCCGATGGATCCAGCCTGGCGCCGCTGATTCAGGGCGACGACTCAGCCGATGTGGACCAGGACGGAACCCGTCCCTACGGTGAGGATCCGAGCCAATGGGCCGATGTCCATCCTCAGTGCGATCACGGCCACGGAGGAGCGCTATCAGCAGCGGCGCGAGGAGCGCCGCGAAAATCTGGCCCGCATCAAGAGCGGCCAGATCCTCAGCATCGCCGCCAACACACCCGCTCTGGTGCGCCGGCGCATGCAGCGACTGCACGCCGACCCCGATTTCGTGCTCAGCCTGCGCGAGAAGGGCCTGGCCTTCGATCCGGAGGGTCCGGGGCGCGCGCCGCAGCAGTTCCCGCGCTCCCTGGAGCGGGTGCTGGACAGCAACGACCTGATGGGGCTGCGCTTCTTCGAGC
>JBIKTO010000460.1:0-2588 GCA_044348065.1 Cyanobium sp. | reverse complement strand
GCCCCGGGGCCAGCAGGGGCAACGTGACCCACAGGAAGGAGCGCAGCGGTGGCGCCCCCAGATCCTGGGCCGCCTCCTCCAGGGTCCAATCGAAACCGCTGAGGCGGGCCTTGAGGGTGAGGACCGCGTAGCTGAGGCAGAAGAGGCTGTGGATCAGCAGCAGGCTGGTGAAACCGAGCGGCAGATTGAGCCGCACGAACAGCCCCAGCAGGGCGGTGGCCAGCACGATCTCCGGGCTGGTGAGGGGCAGCACCAGCAGCAGTTCGATCCAGCCGGCCCCACGCAGGCGGCGGCGGGCCAGGGCGAGGGCCATCAGCAGGCCGAGCCCCGTGGCCAGCAGCCCCGCCAGCAGGGCCAGCAGCACACTGGTGCGGAAGGCCTCCCACAGGGCCGGCACCGCCAGGGGATGGCGCCAGGCCTCGAGGCTGAACCCCTGCCAGAGCAGGTTGAAGCGGCTGCGGGGCGCGTTGAAGCTGAACAGCACGATCACCGCGATCGGCGCGAACAGCAGGCCATAGGCCAGCAGCGCCCAGAGGCGCAGCCAGGGGATCGGTCGCGGCACGGCGGGCCTCATGGCACCAGCAGGTCGTCGCGGGCGCCGGCCCGCCGGCCGAGCAGCACGCTGATGCCGAGCAGCAGCATCAGCAGCACGGTGAGGGCGGCGGCGCGGGGCAGCTGCCGCTGCACCAGCACCAGGCTCTGGATGCCACTGCCGATCATCAGGTTGGTGGGGCCGCCGAGCACCTGGGGGTTGAGCACATCGCCCACGGTGGGCACCAGGCTGAGGGTGAGGCCCGCCGCCAGGCCGGGACGGGAGAGGGGCAGGATCACGCGCACCAGGGTCCGCCAGGGGCCGGCATGGAGGTCGGCGGCCGCCTCCAGCAGCGGCGCCCCCACCCGCTCCAGACACACCACCAGGGGCAGCACCAGGAACGGGACGGCGTTGTAGGTGAGCCCCAGCACCACGGCGGTGGCGGTGTTGAGCAGGCGGCCGTCCTGCAGGAGGCCGAGGGCCTCGAGGGGCCGATCCAGCCCGAGGCCGCGCAGCAGGGACAGCAGCGGCCCCTGATCCGCCAGCAGGGTGGTCCAGCCGATCAGGCGCACCAGGGAGGCGGTGAAGAACGGCAGCACCACCAGGCCGGTGAGCAGGGAGCGCCAGCGGCCGCCCCGGAAGGCGATGAAGCAGGCCAGCGGATAGGCGATCCCCAGGGCCAGGGCGGTCGCCAGGGCGGCGTAGTGAAGGGAGCGCAGCAGCAGCGGCCCGTACTGCTGCCAGGCCTCGCCGTAATTGGCAAAGCGACCGGTGACGCTGAACTGCAGGCCGAAGCGGGAGGCGGGCTCCGCCAGGGAGAGGGGCAGCAGCCCGAGCAGGGGCAGCACGAACAGGGCCAGCAGCCAGAGCAGGCCGGGGGCCAGCAGCAGCCAGGCCGGATCAGGCCCCGATGATCGACGCGAAGCGTTCATCGAAGCGGGCCTCCTCCCTCTCGCTCAGCGGCCCGAAAACGTGCAGGCGGGCGCGCATGTCGGCATCGGGAAACATCAGGGGGTTGCGGCTCAGGGGCTCGGAGGCCGGGTTCGCCGCCAGGATCGGGCGCACCCCCTGCACCGGCGAGATGTAGTTCACCACCGCGGCGATGCGGGCCGCGTTGGCCGGGTCGTAGACGAAGTTCATCCAGGCGGCGGCCTCCTCGCGCTGCCGGGCGCCGCGGGGCATCACCATCACATCGGCCCAGAGCACCCCACCGCTTGCGGGCACGAGGAAGCGCAGTTTGGGGTTCTCCATCGCCAGCTGGGCCACGTCGCCGGACCAGGCGACGCAGGCGGCGAAGTTGCCGACCAGCAGATCGTCCTGGTAGTCGTTGCCGGTGAAGGCGCGGATCTGGCCATCCTGCTTGGCCAGCTCCAGGCGACGGAAGGCCCCCTCGGCGGCCCGGACGGTGGGGCGGTTGATGTCCTGGCCATCGGCGAGCATCAACAGTCCGAGCGTGTCGCGCATCTCGGTGAGGAAGCCCACCCGACCCTTGAGGCGGGGGTCGAAGAGATCGTCGATCCCCGTCAGTTCCCGGCCGGTGGCCTCGAGGTTGTAAGCGATGCCGGTGATCCCGGACTGCCAGGGGAGGGAGAAGCGGCCACTGGGATCCCAGGAGGGACGCCGCAGCTCCGGAACGAGGTGGCGACGGTTCGGCACCTGATCGAGGGGCAGGGGCTCCAGCCAGCCCAGGTCGATCAGGCGCTGGGTCATCCAGTAGGTGGTGACGAAGAGGTCCTGGCGGATCGGGCGACCGGCCGCCAGTTCGGGCTGGATCTTGGCGAAGAAGGCGGCGGCGTCGTTGTGGTCCTCCGCGTAGGCCACCCGAATGCCGCTCTGACGGCGGAAGCGCTCGATGCTGCCCGGCACGCCGTCCTTGTCCGGGTCGATGTAGAGCGGGAAGTTGGACATCACCAACTGGCGCTCCCCACCGCCACCGCCTCGCCGCGGTCCGCCGCAGGCGGCGATGGCGGGCACGGCCAGGGCGGCGCCGCCGGCCAGGCCGAGGCGGCGCAGCAGGGTGCGCCGGCTCAGCCGGCGGCCGGCGGAGGGAATCGGT
>JBIKTO010000458.1:0-2596 GCA_044348065.1 Cyanobium sp. | reverse complement strand
CCGAGGGAGGGCTGATCGAGCCACTCCACCCGCTCCCGCCCCAGCAGCTCAGCGGCGGTGGCAGCCACCAGCGCGGTGAGCTCCGGGTCGTTGTGAACGGGCGGCGCGATGCAGCGATAGTGCACCCGCGCTTCGCCGCCGCAGCCCCGGCAGAGGGCGTGGACGGTCTCCTCGATCCAGCCGGGCAGCTGATCATGCACGTCGAGGTCGAGGCAGCGCACGGTGCCCAGCAGGCGCACGTGATCGGCCAGAACGTTGTACGCCTTGCCCCCCTCGATCCGGCCGAAGCTCACCACCACCGGATGGAGCGGATCCAGGCGCCGGCTGATCGCTTCCTGGAGGCCGCTCACCACCCGGGCGGCGATCCAGATGGCGTCGGTGCCCTGGTGGGGCCGGGCGCCATGGCCGGAGGTGCCGAGCACCTCCACCTCCAGCTCGCCGGCGGCGGCGGTGAGGCTGCCGTGGCGCAGGCCGATGCGACCGGCCTCCAGGCTCGGGAAGGTGTGCACGCCGAAGAGGGCCCGCACCCCCTCCATCGCGCCCTCCTCCACCATCCAGCGGGCGCCCTCACCGGTTTCCTCAGCGGGTTGGAACACCAGGCGCACCCGGGCCTGAAGGCGATCGGCGAGCGATCCCAGCAGCGCGGCCACCCCCAACCCCACGGTGGTGTGCAGGTCGTGGCCGCAGGCGTGCATCAGGCCCAGCCGGGTGGAGGCGTAGGCGAGGCCGGTGCGCTCCTCGATCGGCAGGGCGTCCATGTCCACCCGCAGGGCCACCAGCGGCGCGCCGCTCGGCCCCAGCTCCGCCAGCACGCCGGTGCGGCCCACCCCTTCGCGCACCTCCCAGCCCAGCCGCCGCAGCTCACCGGCCACCAGGGCGGCGGTCTGGTGCTCGTGGCCGCTGAGCTCCGGATGGCGGTGCAGATGGCGCCGCATCTGGACCAGCTCCGGCAGCATCGCCTGCAGTCGCTCCTCCAGCCCGAGATCGCGCCAGTCGGCGGGGATGGGAGGGGGGCCGCAGGTCGGGGGGGACAGGGTCATGGGCGAGAGCCGGAGGCCGGGGGGGAGGCGAGGGCCAGAAACTGGGCCAGAGCCTGCACGGGTTCCGGGGGCCAGCGCCGTATCTGGCGCAGCCATTCCTCCTGGCGGTAGCGGGGATCGAGGCCGGAGGCGGCGGCCCAGTGGCTCTCCGCCTCACCGCGGGCGCCGCGCCGCCAGAGGAGGGCGGTCAACCCCGCCCGGGCGTCGGCGAACAGGGGGTGGCGGCGGATCAGGTTGCGCAGCTCGCGCTCCGCCTCCTCCAGATCACCGAGCTGGAAGGCGGCCAGGGCGGCGCTGGAGCGGGCCAGGGCAAAGCCTGGACGGGCCAGGGCGGCCGCCTGGAAGCAGCGGCGCGCCTCGCCCCAGTCGGCCAGGGAGCCCTCCACATTGCCGAGGTTGTAGAGGGCGGAAGCATCCGTTGGATCGCGCTCCAGGATCCAGCGGTAGTCATCGGCCGCCGACGCCCAGCGCCCCAGCGACTCCTCGGCCACGCCACGGTTGAGATGGGGATCGACGCTCTCCGGATCCAGCACCATGGCCCGTTCCTGGTCGTCGATCGCCCCCAGCGGATCCCCCAGGGCCAGCCGCACATTGCCCCGGTTGCTCCAGGCGGCGGCGTCAGACGGCGCCAGCTCCAGCACCCGGTTCCAGAGGGGCAGCGCCTCACCGAAATCGCCGTCGCGACTGGCCGAAAGGGCGCGCTCGAAGGCCGGCGCCAGCGGCTCCGGCCCGGCGGCCGCCGCGGGGTGGGCGGGCAACAGCAGCAGCAGGACCCCCAGCAGCCAGGGCAGCAGGCGCCTCATGCGGCGGCGGCGGTCGGACCCGCCAGGTGGGCCCGGCCGGCGGCGGTGACCACCCGACCCCGGGGGGTGCGCTGCAGGAAGCCCAGCTGGAGCAGATAGGGCTCCACCACCGACTCCAGGGTGGCCGGGTCCTCCCCGAGCGCGGCGGCCAGGGTGTCCAGCCCCACCGGACCACCACCATGGCCCTCCAGCAGCAAGCTGAGCAGGCGCCGGTCGCTGGCATCAAGGCCACGGCCATCGACCCGATGCAGGCGCAGGGCCTCATCCACCAGGGCGGGACCGATCGGCGAGCGGCCGGCCACAGCGGCCACATCCCGCACCCGCCGCAGGAGGCGGTTGGCGATGCGGGGGGTGCCGCGGCAACGGCGGGCCACCTCGAGGGCGGCCTCAGCGCAGAGCTCGATCTCAAGCAGGGAAGCAGCCCGCTGCACGATCGCCCGCAGATCCTCGAGCTCGTAGAACTCCAGCCGCTGGATCAGGCCGAAGCGATCCCGCAGGGGCGAACTCAGGGATCCCGCCCGCGTGGTGGCGCCGACCAGGGTGAAGGGGGCCACCGGCAGGGTGCGGGTGCGGGCGGTGGCGCCCTTGCCCACCGTGAGGTCGAGGCGGAAGTCCTCCATGGCCGGGTAGAGGATCTCCTCGGCCACCCGGTTGAGGCGGTGGATCTCGTCGATGAACAGGAGGTCGTTGGGCTGCAGGTTCACCAGCAGACCAACGATGTCGCGGGGACGCTCCAGGGCCGGAGCGCTGGTG
>JBIKTO010000459.1:0-2596 GCA_044348065.1 Cyanobium sp. | reverse complement strand
GTAGCAATCGTGGATTGCCCTGATCGAAGCCAGTTTATCGGCTCTCGATCGCTGAAACAAGCTGCGCCGCAGTCGATCTGGCTTTTTCAGGAGTCCCTAAATAGGGCTGGAATGGTTCTTGCGTGCGATACATATGTTGACGACGATAACGACTTAAGGAAAAGAGCAGACGAGTTTATGGATGGCTATTTTGAGTTCCGATCATTTGTCGAGGAATGCGCAATATATTTTCCCGAAGAGACCGTCAGAGCTGCAATGAAACTTGGTGATTTGATGTTCAACTTGTCTGTGGAGATTCGGTATCATTCTACGCCTGCTGATGCAAAGAGATTAATCCAGAGATACAAGGCCGCGGAAAAGGATATTGAGTCGTCAAACAAACAGATAAGGCAGTACCTTGAGTGGGAGTTCAGGAAGATGCTGGGGGCTGGCTCATGAGACAGTTAGTAAATCCTGTCTTTCCTAAGCAATTGTGTCGGCCAACATCCAGATTCAGAAGGCGGGAACGTAAATTACCGTCATTGCCAATGCCTCTATTCGCTTCTGATCTGAGGCCTTGTCCACCACGACATTGCGTAGGAAAAAGTGCATAGCAAGGCGACAGGAGCGCTTCACAAGAGTCGCACGATCCAACGGTTGAGGTAACCGCTCCGTCGCAGGCGCCTCTCAAGCCTGGTCGCCATGGTTTTCAGCTTGTCGTTAGGTACGACTCCGGCAACTCCTCAAAGCCAGCGGTCGTTGAAGTCAACATTCGCGATGACAGAAAGACGACCGCTCCCATAAATGCGCCTCAGACGCTCCCCACAAAAAAAGCCCCCGCCGCTACCGGCAGGGGCTTGCAGCCATAGCCTGGCCAAGGCTCACATCGCCGAAGCGCCGCCCACCACTTCGAGGATCTCCTGGGTGATCGCCGCCTGGCGGGCCTTGTTGTAGTCCAGCGTCAGCGTCTTGGCCAGGGCCTTGGCGTTGTCGCTGGCGTTGTTCATGGCCGTCATCCGGCTCGCCAGTTCGCTGGCGGCCGCCTCCTGCAGGGAGCGCAGCAGCTGGTTCGCCAGGTACAGCGGCAGGAGGGCATTGAGCAGCTGGTCGGGGCTTTGCTCAAACACAAAGTCCGATTGCAGCGGCGCCTGCTCGTTGTCGCGCTTGCTCACCTCCACGCCCAGCTGGCCATCCTTGGTGATCAGGCGGAAGATCTCATCGCCCGGCACCGCAATCCCCTGGGGATCGAGGGGCAGCAACGTCTGCACCACCGGCTGGGAACTCACCAGGTTGATGAACTTGGTGTAGATGATCTCCACCCGGTCGGTGCTGCCCGAGAGAAACTCAGCCAGCACTTCGTTGGCGATCTGGTTGGCTTCCGCCGCCGTGGGCACCTGCTCCAATCCCGTGAAGGTGGCGCGGATCGGGTACTTGCGGTTGGTGAAATAGGTGATCGCCTTGCGGCCCATCAGCACCAGATCCACCGTGTAACCCTGGCTCTGCAGCTCCTTGAAGCGCTGCTCGGTGCGTTTGATCACGTTGGCGTTGTAACCGCCGCACAGGCCGCGGTCGCCGGTCACCGACAGCAGCGTGATCGTCTTCACGTCGCGGGCGCTCAGCAGGGGGGCATCCGCCCCCTCGAAACCCATGCGGCTCTGCAGGTTCTGCAGCACCCGCGCCAGCCGGTCGGCGAACGGCCGGCTGCGCAGCACCTGCTCCTGGGCGCGCCGCACCTTGGCGGCCGCCACCAGACGCATCGCCTCGGTGATCTTGCGGGTGTTCTTGATCGAACTGATCCGGTCGCGGATCTCCTTGAGGTTTGCCATCTCCGTTCCTCAGGCCGCTGCCAGCATCGTGGAGGTCACTTCCTTGATCGCATCCTTGAGCATCGCTTCGGCCTCATCGCCAAGCTGCTTCTCGCTCATCACCTTGCTGATGAAGTCGGGCTTGTTGCTCTTGAGATACTCACGCAGTTCGCGCGCGAACTCGGTGACCTTCTCCACCGGCACGTCGTCGATCAGACCCTTGACGCCCGCATACACGATCGCCACCTGCTCCGCCAGGTTGAGCGGGCTGAACTGGGGCTGCTTCAGCAGCTCCCGCAGCCGCTTGCCCCGCGCCAGCTGGGCCTGGGTGGCGGCATCCAGGTCGGAGGCGAACTGGGAGAAGGCCGCCAGTTCATCGAACTGGGCCAGCTCCAGCTTCAGGGTGCCGGCAATCTTCTTGATCGCCTTGGTCTGGGCGGCGCCGCCCACCCGGCTCACGGAGATGCCCACGTTGATGGCCGGGCGCAGGCCGGAGTTGAACAGGTCGGAGCTCAGGAACACCTGGCCATCCGTGATCGAGATCACGTTGGTGGGGATGTAGGCGCTCACGTCGCCGGCCTGGGTTTCGATGATCGGCAGGGCGGTCATCGAGCCCTTGCCCATCGCATCGCTCAGCTTGGCGGCACGCTCCAGCAGGCGGCTGTGGCAATAGAACACGTCGCCGGGGTAGGCCTCACGACCGGGCGGGCGGCGCAGCAGGAGCGACATCTGGCGGTAGGCCTGGGCCTGCTTGGTGAGGTCGTCGTACACGATCAGCGTGGCCTTGCCCTTGTACATGAACGACTCGGCGA
>JBIKTO010000457.1:0-2599 GCA_044348065.1 Cyanobium sp. | reverse complement strand
GATCATTGAGGCCCTGTTGGTGATCGAGAAGATCCCCCCGAGCCTGCCGATCGCCTCCGCACCGTCGAAGCGGCCCTCCCCCTGATCCGCCGCCACCACCGGTGCAGCAGCCATCGTCTGCGTGTGCTCATTCCCGCAATCGCTCCGGCGGCGCGGGAAGGCCCTGGCTTCCCTGGCTAGCGTGAACGAAAGGTTCCGCTCCCCCACCCTCGGCGACTGCCCCCGCGATGGCCAACCTGCTCGATCAACTCGCCGCCATGACCGTGGTGGTGGCCGATACCGGTGATATCGACGCCATCCGTCAATTCACCCCCCGGGATGCCACCACCAATCCCTCCCTGATCCTGGCGGCCACCCAGATCCCCACCTACCAGGAGTTGATCGACCGCTCCCTGCAAGACTCCCGTGCCCTGCTCGGCAGCGAGGCCGGAGCCGATGAGGTGGTCGCCGAGGCGATCGATGAGATCAGCGTGATCTTCGGCCGGGAAATTCTCAAGATTGTTCCCGGTCGCGTCTCCACGGAGGTGGATGCCCGCCTCAGCTACGACACCGAGGCCACCATCGCCAAGGCCCGCAAGCTGATCGGCCTCTACAACGCCGTCGGCATCGCCAATGAACGGGTACTGATCAAAATTGCTTCCACCTGGCAGGGCATCCGGGCGGCGGAGCAGCTGGAGAAGGAGGGCATCCACTGCAACCTCACGCTGCTGTTCGGCTTTGCCCAGGCGGTGGCCTGCGCCGAGGCTGGCGCCACCTTGATCTCCCCCTTCGTGGGCCGCATTCTTGATTGGTACAAGAAGCACAGCGGCCGCGAGAGCTATCCTGGATCTGAGGACCCGGGGGTGATCTCGGTTACAAAGATCTTCAACTACTTCAAGACCTACGGTTATAAAACTGAGGTGATGGGAGCCAGTTTCCGTAACATCGATGAGATCATCGAGCTCGCGGGCTGTGATCTGCTCACCATCTCGCCGGCCCTGATGGATGAACTGCGCGGCACCGATGGCGAGCTGCTTCGCCGCCTCAACCCCTTTGATCCCGCCCCCACCCAGGAGCAGATCCACATCGACCAGCCGCGCTTTGAGGCGATGATGGCCGAGGACACCATGGCCAGCGACAAGCTCGACGAGGGCATCCGCGGCTTCAGCAAGGCGATCGAAACCCTCGAAGCCCAGCTGGCCCATCGCCTGGCCGAACTGGAGGGTGGAGCGGCCTTCACCCATGCGGTGCATGAGATCTTTCTGCTCAACGACCTCGACGGCGACGGCTGCATCACCCGCGAGGAGTGGCTGGGCAGCGATGCGGTGTTTGATGCCCTCGACACCGACAAGGATGGCCGGCTGGCCCCCGAGGATGTGCGCGGCGGCCTGGGGGCTCCCCTGGCCATCAGCCGCTGATCCCCGCCCCGCCATGAACGCCCTGGACACCATGCGCGCCTTGGCCAGCAAGGGCGAGGTGATGGATGTGGAGCCCGACACCCTGATCTTCCGGGCCGGTGAAGCCGGTGACTGCATGTTCGGCCTGCTCACCGGCACCGTGGAGCTCAACTGGAACGACGGCCGCAACCACGAGATCCTGCAGGCCGGCGAAGTGTTCGGTGCCGGGGCCCTCGTCACCCAGGACCATCGCCGCTATGGCAACGCCCGCGCCCTCACCCCCTGCCGGCTGCTGGTGATGAACCGTGAGAAGTTCCTGTTCGCGGTGCAGGAGGCGCCGATGTTCGCCATCGAACTGCTGGCCTCGATCGATCAACGCCTGCGCGACCTCAAGGACTGCACCCGCGCCTGAGCGCCCTCAGCCCCGCTGGAAGAGCAGGCGGCGGATCACCCGCTGGGCGATGTCGCCATAGCCCATTTCGCCGGAGAGAATCTGGGCGATCCGCTGGGGGGCGGTGGGGCGCTTGACCCCCAGTTGGTAGCCCACCTTCGGCACCCGGTAGAACACCTGGGCGATGCGCCGCCCCCAGGCCATCGAGTCGCCCCAGTCCTGGCGAATCCGCTGGCTGTAGCCCGCCAGAGCCGCCCCATCGCCGCCCAGCCAGCCATCGATGGCTTCCGCGGCCCTGCAGCCGCTCATCAGCGACGGCCGCAGTCCCTCCGCCAGGAAGGGGTCGCAGAGGGAGGCCGCATCCCCCACGGCCACCAGGCCGGGAGCGTGCAGAGGATGGTGGCCATCCCACACCCGCAGCCGGCCCCGCACCCGCTCCCCGCGCTCCGGCGCCACCCCGAGGCTGGGCAGCAGCTGGGAGAGCACCGCCTCGCCGTCGGCCTCCTGCTGGCCGATGAAGGTGCCCACGCCGATGCTGTAGCCACCCTGGCGGGGGAAGGCCCAGCAGAAGCCGTGGTGCACAAGGCCGAACTCGAAACGGGCTGTGTCCGGCTCCGCCACCTCGGCCTCCACCTCCACCGACACCGTGGCGGCGTAGCGGGGTCGGGGCGGACCCAGCCCCAGGGCCGCGGGGAAGGGGGAGGCCGAGCCATCGGCGATCACCACCGCCCGCGCACGCACCGCTTCACCGCCGGCCAGGCCCACCTGCCAGAGGCCATCGTCGTTCCGCCGCAAATCGAGCGCCCGGGCTCCCTGGCGCAGCTCCGCCCCC
>JBIKTO010000456.1:0-2604 GCA_044348065.1 Cyanobium sp. | reverse complement strand
GTCGCCCCAGTCGCCTGCGGCATGGCGATCGAGCAGGGCAGTGATCTGGTGGTGGGGTACAGAGGCGGCCACGGCGGCGGTGGCCACCACACGGCCGAGGTTGTGGAGCATGGTCGTGAGTGCGGAGGTGGAGAGGGAAGCGGGGCCTGGGGAGGCCCCGCAGTGGTGGCGGCAGTCTGCCGGCCTCAGGCGGTGCGGGCCTGGGGCAGGCTTTGGCCGAGGCCCTGGGCCAGGTAGCGCTGGATCCAGAGGCGATGGCGCTGCTGGGTGATCAGCCCGGCGATCGAGGGGGTGGATTCGGGCACCTGGAAGGCGGAGCGGAAGGCGCGGGAGAAGGCCGCCAGCTGCGGGGGCAACAGGCCCCGGATGTGCTCCTGGAGGGAGCGGATGGTGGGCGGATCCAGGGGTGAATCCGGGGCCGGGGCCGCCTGGGGCTGAGCCACCACCACAGGCTGGGCGGGCAGGGGCTGAGCAGCTGCAGGCTGGGCCGGCGGGCGCTGGGTGGCGTGAGTGGCTGGCCGCTGCATGGCGAGGCTGGGAGCTGCAGCACTGGTGGGCCGTAGCGGGCCGTTGAAGGCCGCGGCCACCGGGTTGGGCGCCATGGCCTGGGGCCGGCGCACCACCCCATTGGCGGGAGCCGGCCGGGGGCCGTTGCTGCTGCTCGCCTGCACCTGTGCCCGAGCCTGCGCTGGAGCCGGTGCCCCGCTCACCTGCCGCTGGCTCCTGTCGTACAGCGCCAGGCCAAAGGGATTGCCGAATGTCACCAGCGCGCGCTTCATGGCGTCGGTTTCGGCCTCCTTGATGGCCGATTCATGGGCGAGGCCCAGATCCACGTCGATGCCGTGGCCGGCGCCGGTGCCCTCTCGGATCAGCAGCTCCTGGTTGGCGAGGTGCACGGTGATGCGCACGCGGGCGATGTAGGTCACGCCCCAGCCTTCCTTCTGCGGTCGGCCCTCGTTCTTGCTGCCGATGAGCCGCTTGGCCTCGGTCACACAGCGGCTGGAGAGGGTCTGGCGTTGCCAGCCGTCGAAACCAAAGATGCGGTTGGCCTCCTCGATCAGCACCCAGCCCTGCAGGTAGTTCACTCGGCCGCGGCCCTGCTCACGGGAGCAGATGCGGGAGCGATCCAGGGGCGCCGAGAGCGCCGCAATCTGCTCCGCCGAGAAGCCCGCAGGACGGGCCTGCAGTGGGGATTCCGGCTGGCGTTCGGCGGCATCGAGGGCGCGGAGTTCGCGCACTACTCCGCTCGCTGGAGCAGGAGCCCGCGGTGGGGTTTGGGCAGCGGTGGCCCCGGCGGCACGATGGCCATTGGCGCCGTTGCCGTTGGTGCTCGTGCCGTTGGTGCTGTGGCCGTTGCCGTTGCCGTTGGCGTGGTGCCCGTTGCCGTTGCTGCGGCCGGGGGCTGTGGAGGTGATGGACATGGCGAGGAATGCAAAAAGCGTTTGTTGTTCGCACGTAGGGCTGAGCCCGAGATCCCAGCTGGCAGGGGCGCCCCCAGGAAGGCAGCACCCCCGCTGCAAAGGGGCCTCTGGCCCCGGCCCCGCGTCAATGGATGGACCAGTGGCGGCGTTTGAGGAGGCGGGCGCCGGGCACCGTGGAAGAAGCGAGGGAGAAGGCCAGCGGTGCGGCCTCCTCGCGGCTCAGGCCAGCGGTGGCCTTGGCGATGGCGGCCTTGATCCGCTCCTTGATGGAGGCCTTATCCGGCGTCTTGCTGGTGGCCACGGTCACCAGATCGGCGGGGATGGCGTCGGGGTCGTCGATGACGACGGAATCAGCGGTGCGGCTGGTGAGCTTGTGATCGAGCAGCCGGAAGCTGGTGGCGCCGGGCGAGAGGCGGGTGAGCACACCGAGCAGAGAGGCTTCCAGGGAATCGGCGCGGGAGCTTTCGCTGCGGGCCAGGGCGGAGAAGCGTTTGGCCTGGGTCTGGTGGTAATCGGCATCGCCGCGGAGGCGTTCGATCACCCAGCAGACGGCATCGGCCTTGCGCTGGAGGGCCTCGCGGCGCGATTCCTCAGCGGCGAGGCATTCCTCCAGATCGGCCACCGCCTGGGCGTGGTCGGCCTCGTCGTCGGTGTGGAGGCGTTCAGCGAGCTGGGCGATCCAGCGGGTTTCCGCCTGGAGCTCGGCGCCGAGCTCCCAGAGGGAAGGGCCCCGCGGGGTTTCTGCGGGTGGAGGGGCGGTGATGGGGAAGGCGACAGACATGGGAAGGCGTGGAATAAGAGCCAGGGCCCCAGCGGCCAGGGGCCTGGGGCCAGAGGAGAGAGGCGGCGGGCCAGAGGTGTTCCCCCCGCCGCAAAGGGGGCTATGCCCCCAGATCGAGGATTTCCATCTGCAGGGGGGTGCGCCCCTGGAGGCGGTGCGCCTGCTGCAGGAGGGAGGCGGTGCCGCTGCGGCCGGGGAAGGCCACCACCAGCACGCCGGTGGGCGCCGTGCGGCCGTGGGTGGCGGCTTCTTCTGTGGCGCGGCGGAGCATCTGGCCATTGCGCACCGGGCCGGCGGCCAGGCCATAGCGGGCCCACTGGGCGGGCATGGCCTCCACGGGCCAGCCGAGGCGATGGGCGGCGGCCTCGATGGCGCGATCGGCACCACGGGCACCGCCGTGGA
>JBIKTO010000079.1:0-8287 GCA_044348065.1 Cyanobium sp. | reverse complement strand
CTCTTCCTCCAGCTCAAGGCCGGCCCCTCCCACCTGCGCCACCGCACCGATGGCCGTGAGATGTTCGGCATCAAAAAGCCCCGCTGGATCCGCACCTGGACCCAGCAGCCCGGTCCGGTGATGCTCGTGATCGGCCAGCCGGCCCCCAAGGCTCGCGAGCGCGATGGGCTGGAGAGCAGCCGCCGCGAGCGCCGCACTTTTCCCGATGTGCGCTGGATGGAGATCAGCAGCGTCCTGCACCGCGAACTGGCGGCCGGTCGCAGCCCCGAGCAGATCACCCAGATCGAATTCACTGGCGAACCCCTCGATCTGGCCAGCGTGCTGCGCTGGCGGCGGCGGGTCCTGGCGGAACAAAGCCCGCCAATCTGAAGGGCCTCTCGCTACAGCCCATACAGCCGCCGCAGGGCCGCCAGGCAACGCCGCAAACTCTCCGAACGCTCAGCAGCTCGCAGGGGATCCCAATGCAAACGCGCGTATTCGATCAGCCGGACGGTGTACTCCGGCCCGATCGTCACGGAAAACCCCTCGGGTGGCACCATCGAGGCGCGGATGGTGCGGCTCCGGGATCGGCGCGCCAGATTCACCAGCTCCTGTTTGGGATTGCCGAGCGCATCGGGGTCTCTGGGTACAAGGGTTGATGCAATTTTCAAGAACGACGCCGCACTGACAGCATCGGCCAACAGCCAGCTTTCGATCGCCCTGACGGGAATTCGCAGCAACAGCTGATCCGACGGACTCCTTACCAGCTCCTGCAGGAGACCGGCTGGACAAGCAGCATCGCCATCGAGATCACGCAACACAAGCCAAGGGCTGATGGCAGCAGCTTTATTATATGCCTTGATCTTTGGATCCAGCTTTGATTTGCCGCCGGCTGGATAGGAGGTGGCCACCGAGATCGACAACACGGAACAGATCTTGCGTGCCACGGCTTCATCATCCAAGCCCTCCGTTGCCAGGCAGATGGGTGACAACATCGTCGTGCTTTATTGCAACATCAAGGTCAACTGGTCCGTGTCTTTCGGGGCGGTGCGTGGCAGGGCCGAATCAGCAATCGATAGCCCCGCTGCTGCCATCGCTTTCACCTGCGGGTCGCAGGAGGCAAGGCGAGCCTCGGTTCCATTCTTGCTTGGGATTAACTCCAGGGTTTCCTCGGGCGCGATCCCTGGATCACTGAGCAGATCACGGGAATGGGTGGTGATGAACACCTGTCTGCCGCTGTGGCGGCTTGCCTTGGCCATCATCGCCGGAATGTGTTTCACCACGGCCGAGTGCAGGGAGAGTTCCGGCTCCTCCAGCAGCAGTGGTGCCGATCCATCCAGGAAGGCCCAGAGCAGACCCAGCAACCGCAACGTGCCATCGGAGAAATGCTCTTCGGTTTGCCACGCGCCATGGGGCCGCCAATGCTCGTAGAGCCCACGCAGGTGGGGAATGCCCCGCTCATCTCGTATCAATTCCAGCTTCTGGAGCTGGGGTACGGCAACCTGAAGTGCATTGTTGATCTTCGCCAGGCGAGAGTTCAGTGTGGCTGTTTTCGTTTTGGCAATCTGCTCCAGGAAATCGCTGCCAAACGGGTCGTTCTGGCGGTGGGCCACCCGCTCGGGCTCGCGAATCAGTTGTGGAATCACGTGCAGATAACGGATCTGAGCCAGCGAATCGGCGATGACGCGGAACTCTTTGTTGGCGCTGACTTGTTCTAGAAAGGTTTGCGTAAGCCGGCTCGGATCGGCTTCGTCCTCTTCGTTTGGTCGCTGAAGGATTGGCTCTCCGTTTCTGGTGACGACTTCGCTCGCCAGCATGGCTCGCCGCTGATTATCCTGGCCAAACTCAATCCGGTAGCCCCATGGATCCTGGTCAATCACCAGATCGACATCCACGGCAACCTTGGATTGTTGGCGGGCATGTAGGCAGCGAATCTGCGAAACTCCGCCGCGGCTTTTCACGGCGCGTTGCAGCCCCCCCTCGGGATCGCTGATCTCACGCAAAAAGCGGATCGCGTCAAGAAAATTGGACTTTCCAGATGCATTAGCCCCAATAATAAACATGCGTTTCTGCAGCTTGACTTCGGCCTGGCGAAAATTCTTCCAATTCTCAAGGCGTATCTCGCCGATTCGCATGGCCATGAATTTGCCGCTGTCTTTCGCTCTTGAGCGCTACCGCTCCCGTCACTCTAGCCAGCTTCTTCTGATCCCCCCCTCACCCCTCCCCCGCCAACTCCTCCAGCCCGCGTCGCAGCCGTGCCAGGCCCTCGCGCAGGATCGCCTCGGAGGTGGAGAACACCAGGCGCAGGTGGCCGGCGGCGCCGGGGCCGAACCAGCGGGGTGAGCCCGGCACCACCGCCAGGCGCTGGCGCTCCTGCAGCCGTGCCACCAGCGCCTCGGGGCTGAGGCCGTGGTGGTCCACCCGCGGGAAGAGCACGTAGGTGCCCTCGGGTGGGCGCACCTTCACGCCGGGCATGGTGGCCAGCTCGGCCACGGCCCGGTCGCGCTGGCGTTGCAGGTGAGCCAGCCAGGCCGCCAGCCAGTCGCCGGCGCCCTCCAGGGCGGCCACGGCGGCGATCTGGGAGAGGGTGGCGACGCCGCTCATCGTGGTGTCCGCCCGGCTGGCCCGCAGCAGGGCCTCGCAGCCGGCGGCGTCGGGGGCCACCACGCAGCCCACCCGCAGGCCCGCCAGGCCGTAGTTCTTGGAAAACCCATGCACCGTCCAGCAGCGTGCCGCCACCTCCGGATCCAGGGCCGCCTGGCTGAGGAATTCGCTCGGCGGAAACACGATGTCCGACCACACCTCGTCGTTGAGGATCTGCAGGTTGTGGCGCTCGGCGAAGGTGGCCAACGCCGAGAGCTCCTCGGCCCGCAGCACCCGGCCCACCGGGTTGAGCGGGTTGCACACCCCCAGCAGGCGGGTGCGGGGGGTGAGCAGCTCCTCCAGCTGATCCAGCGCCAGGGCGCCGCCCAGGGGATCCACCGGCAGGCGCCGCACCGTGCCGCCGGCCGCCTCCACCGCCGCCTGGAACAGGAAATCCACCGGATCGAACACGATCGCCTCATCGCCGGGCTGCAGCAGCAGGCGGCACACGTGGCCCATCCCCGCCGCGGCGCTGTCCACCGCCAGGATCCGCTCCGGCCCGGCGGGGCAGCCGCGGCGCTCCGTGCTGAAGCGGGCGCAGGCCTCCCGGAAGGCGGGCAGGCCCGCCGCCGGCCCGTAACAGAACAGCCCCTCGGCCGCCTGGCGGGCGATCGCTTCGCGCACCACCGGCGCCACCGGGAAGTCGGGGTCCGCCGCCGTCAGGGGGATCACATCCTCCGGCAGGGTGGCCCAGCGCAGGTTGAAGGCCTGGCGCCGCAGGGCCGCCAGGGGCACCTGGCCATCGCCGAAGGGATCGGCGCCGGTCATCGCCCCCGCAGCTCCAGGCGCAGGGGCTGGGCCTGGAATCCCGCCAGCGGCGCCATCGGGATCGGCATGCAGGCCGGATCGAGGAACAGGCGCCGCAGCTCCCGGCCCTCCTCCAGCAGCGGCACCAGCTCCGGACAGCGCACGGCGCTGTAACGCTTCAGGGCGTCGCGCAGCTCCCCCGGGTTGCTGCCGTTCGTGCCGCGCAGCACGGCGGCCAGGCGCAGGGCATCCTCCAGCGCCGCCGACGATCCCTGGCTGGTGAACGGCAGCATCGGGTGGGCGCTGTCCCCCAGCAGCACCACATTCTCCCGGTGCAGTTGGTCCAGGGGATCGAGGTCTGTGGTGTGCCAGAGGTGGGCGCCCCCGGGGACCATTTCCGCCAGCACCCGCTCCAGCAGGGGATTCCAGCCGCCGAAATGGCGGCGCAGGAACGGCAGGAACTCCCCCGGCCTGGGGGCCGGATGGCGGGCGGTGGCGAACTGGGCGTAGACCACCAGCTTGCCGGCCCGGCAGGGCAGCAGGCCGATGGCCAGGCCCGCGTCCTGATCCTGAAACTTGCGGC
Source organism: Cyanobium sp. (assembly GCA_044348065.1). Taxonomy (GTDB): domain Bacteria; phylum Cyanobacteriota; class Cyanobacteriia; order PCC-6307; family Cyanobiaceae; genus Cyanobium. Next base: position 4,335 of record JBIKTO010000079.1, on the reverse strand, counting down.
AACAGCCGGCCAGCTGGTGTGTGACCGGGGGGTTCTCCACCGACAGCACCAGCTCGGTGACCAGCTCCGGCGTGAGGCGCGCCTCGGGGAACAGGGACTGGCGGCAGGGGGAGCCCACCCCGTCGGCCGCCACGATCAGCTCGGCCCGCCAACGCCGGCGGTCCTCCCCCACCACCTGGAACGCCCGCTCGCCATCGGCCTCCAGGCCGACGCAGCGACCATTCACCACCCTCACGGAACTGGGCAGGGAGCGCTGAAGCAGCTCCACCAGATCACAGCGCAACAGCCCGAGCGAGCCGGGAATGGCGAACCGCTTCTGGGCTGCCCCGTCCTTGTGGAACAGCTCGAACGACTCGATCGGCGTGCTCGCCCCTTCCAGCCCCTTCACCCCCAGTTGGTCGAGGGCGGCCCGGCTGGTGGCGGGCAGCAGCAGGCCATGGCCCACGCGCTGCTGCGGGTGATGGCGTTCCAGCACCGTGCATTGCCAGCCCTCCAGAGCCAGGGCGCTGGCGCTGGCCAGGCCGGCGATGCCGCCGCCGACGATGACGGCCTGGGGAGGGGAGGGAGCGCTCAGCATCGCTGTTCAGTGGGGGCGGCTCTCAGAGAGGGGGGACATCACGAGAGGCCAGCCGGCCCATGAGCGGGCAGACACTCCGATTTTGTCTAAACAATTCGCGAACCTGCTCCCTCCGTGGCCGAAAATGCAAATCATGCATGGTGAGGGCCGCTCAAGTCGGTACAGGCCGGATCAGGCTGGGCGTCCGCCGCTGACATCCACCAGCCGGCCGGCTTCGAGGTTGGCGATCCGGTCGGCGATGTCGAGCACCTTGTTGTCGTGGGTCACCATCACGATCGCCGAGCCCTCCCGCTCGGCCAGTTCCCGGAACAGGGTCACCACCTCCCGGCCGGAGTCCTTGTCGAGGGCGGCGGTGGGCTCATCCGCCAGCAGCAGCCGCGGCGCCCCCGCCAGCGCCCGGGCGATCGCCACCCGCTGCTTCTGGCCGCCGGAAAGTTTCTCGGGGTAGTAGCCGCTGCGATCGCTCAGCCCCACCCGCGTCAGCACCTCGGCGCAGCGCGCGTCCATCGCCGGCCGGCCCCGCTCCAGCCAGGGCGGCTGCACCTCCAGTCCCAGCCGCACGTTCTCGAGGGCGGTGAGATAGGGCATCAGGTTGTGGGCCTGGAAGATGAAGCCCACCTTGCGGCGCACGCGGGTGAGGGTGCCCTTGCCGGCGTGCAGCAGCTCGGCCCCCAGCACCTGCAAGCGGCCGCTCTGGGCCGCCCGCAGGCCGCCGAGCATGGTGAGCAGGGTGGTCTTGCCGGAGCCGGAGGGGCCGGTGAGGATCACGATCTCGCCGGCGCGCACCGTCAGGTCGATGGCGAACAGCACCTGGTGGGCCACGCCGCCATCCTCGAACCAGTGGTCGAGCTTCTCGACCCGCACCAGCTCCTCAGCGGCGCCGGCGGCGTTCGCGGCGGGGCCGGCCATCAGAAGATCTCGGCCGGATCCAGCCGGCGCAGCTTGGCGGTGGCCAGCCAGCCGGAGCCGGCGCTCATCACCAGGGTGAAGGCGAACACCAGCAGCGCCCGCTGGCCGCTCATCACCACCATCAGCGAGGTGGCGTTCTGCAGGAAGGCGTAAAGCCCCAGCGAGAGCAGCAGGCTGGGCATGAAGGCGAGGCTGGCCAGGATCAGTGCCTCCTGCAGGATGATCGCCACCACGAAGCCATTGTCGTAACCGATTGCCTTGAGCGTGGCGTATTCGCCCAGATGATCGCTCACATCGGAATAGAGAATCTGGTACACAATAATGGCCCCCACCACCAGACCCACCAGCACGCCGAGGCCAAAGATTGTGCCGAAGGAGGTGTTGCGTCGCCAGTAGGCCACCTCCTTGGCCTCCAGCTCGGCAATCGTGAGCACCTGCACGGAGGGATCGAGAAAGCGGCGCAGGCTGGCCTGCACCTGGCGGGCGTCCACACCGGGCTCCAACTGGATCACGCCGAGCTGGATGTCATCGGCGCTCTGATCCGGGAAGTAGTTCTTGAAATTGGTATCGGAGGTGATCAGGTTGATGTCGGCGGCGAAGGTGACGCCCATCGTGAACAGCCCCTTGATCACCGCCCGCACGCCGCGCAGCTCCGTTTCGTAGCGCCCCGTGCGCCGCACCGTGTCGGGTACGGGTCCGGCGTTGCGCTTGGAACGGGTGTCGAACAGCAGGCTGTCGTTGCGCTGCAGCACCAGCGGATCGGCCGTCAGCTCCGGGATGCGCAGGGCCGGATTGGTGGGGGTGAGGCCGAAGATCAGCGCCTGCTTCTGCTGGCGCGTGTCCTTGTTCAGCCACTCGGTGATGCCGAGATACAGGGGTGTCACCGCCCGCACCCCCTGCACGCCGAGGGCCTGGCTGAGGCGGGCGCGGGGGAAGTTCACCTGCTCGCCGAGATAGAGGTAGCGGCCGCTCACCATCACCAGCTCACCGGCGATGTGCTGCATCGGTCGCTTCTGGCTGTCGTAGAGGCCGCCGGAAAGCCCCAGCTGGAAGAACACCAGCACATTGGCGAAGGTGACGCCGGCGATCGCCGCCGCCAGCCGCATCGGTCGGTGGGTGGCCTGGCGCCAGGCCAGGGGGGTGCGGCGCAGGGCGGCGAAGGGGCTCATGGGCTGCCCGCGAGGACGCGGCGCTTGCGCTCCTCCTGCTGGCGCTTGAGCTCCGGGGTGAGCGGATCGAAGAGCACGTTCACCTGCAGGTAATTGATGTAGCTGGCGATCGCGTTGGCCTGGGGGCCCAGGCCGATCTTCACCTCGATCACGCGGCGGTCGAGGTTCTCGCCCGCCTCGCCGGTGAACACCGTCTGGCGGCTCACCTGGCGGGCGATCTCCACCACCTGCCCGCGCATCGAGCCGGAGGGGAAGCCATCGGCGCTGATCGTGGCCGTCTGGCCCAGGGTGATCGAGGGCCGATCGGTCTGATACACCTCGGCGATCACCCCCATGCGGCTGCTGTCGCCGATGTCGAGGATGCCGTCGTCGCCCACCTTGTCGCCGGCATGGGCGTAGATCTTGAACACGGTGCCGCCGAAGGGCGCCCGGATCGTCGCCTTGGCCAGTTCGCTGCGGTCCTTGGCCAGGTCGGCACGGCGCTGGGCCACCTCCGCCACCAGCGTCTGCCGTTCCGCCACCGCCTCCTCGAGGTTGGCTTGGGCGGTGCTGCGGATCGTGCGGCGCCGGTCCACCAGTTCGGCGCTGGTGGCGCCATCGCGCAGGAGCATCTCGTAGCGGCGCAGCTCCACCTCCGCCTGCTGCAGCTGGGCGCGGTTCTTCTCGATCACCGCGTCCTGGCTGGTGAGCTTGCGCTCCGCCACCGCGATCGCCGCCTCCGCCTGCTCCACGCTGCGCTGCAGGCTCTCGGCGCTCTCCAGGATCGCCAGCGGCTGGCCCTTGTTCACCTGGGCCCCCTCCTCCACCAGGATCTGGCGCACCGGATCGTTCGCCAGCGACGCCGGCACCGACAACTTCACCACCCCATCGAGCGGCTCCACCCGGCCGAGGGCGGCGACACGGCGGGGCAGGGGCGTCTGGATGCGGGCCTCCTCGGCCCGGCGCAGCTCCTGCTGACGGCCATGCCACCACCAGGCGCCGGCGCCGCCGGCCAGCAGCAGCAGGGCGGCGAGCAGGGGGGTGATCGGGACGCTCCGGCGGGGGGAGGGATCGCTCGGGGGAGAGGCGGCCATCCGAGGGGATCCGGGCTTGCCTGGAGGCTACCCACGCAGGAGCCCCCTGCCCGCGCTACCGGCCCGCGGTGATGGCGAGCACAGGCGGAGCAGGGGTTAACCCGCCCTTGCCCGGCCCTTAACCCGGCCCGCGCCGGCCGCTGCAACGGTGAAGCCGTTGCTACACCGCGCCCCATGCCCCCGCCGAGCACGCCCACCACCCCCTGGCTGGAGCTTCTCTTTCGCGGTGCCCTGCGGCGCGCCTCCCGCGACGACCTGCCGGCGGCGCTGCGCAGCACCCCCGTGCAGGGCCGCATTGATCTGTCCACCACCGTTCCCCAGACCACTCCGCCCACCGAAAACTTCCAGACGGAGATCGCCACCGTGGTGCGGGTGGGCGGCCGGAGCTTCGTGTTCTCCTCCGGCGGTGGTGCCACCCTCCAGACCGTTGAGGTCACCAACCCTGCCGCGCCAATGCTGGTGGGCCGCACCGCCCTCGGCAGTGTCAGCCCCGGCAGCGCCGTCACCTGGGTGTCCCAGTCGGTGGCCTCCTTCGGCACCCTGCTGGCGGTGGCCCTCTCCCCGAGCGACTACACCAGCTTCAAGGTGGGAACCACCACGGTGACGG
>JBIKTO010000455.1:0-2606 GCA_044348065.1 Cyanobium sp. | reverse complement strand
TCCTGGTCGCCGCCGGACTGCTCCTCTACGCCTTGCTTCAGGGCCGGAGCGAAAACGACGATGATGACTCGAGCCCTGGTGGCGGTCTCATGCAACCGGTTGCCTGAAGGGAGTTTGGTGGGTAGCAGGAGACCCTCAAGGGCCTCCCACCGCTGCGGGGACATTGCTGCTCTTGGGCTGGTAGGGCTTCTTGAAGCTGCCGAGCAACTGGAGCTGTTTCACCAATGTGGATTCAGCAACCCGGTACTGGGTGTCCTTGCGGGTGCCCAGGTCTTCGAGTCGAAGCCGGCGCGCCTCCTCCTCGCCCATCTTCGCCTGCACGTCGGGATCGATGCCGTGCTTGTGGATGTCGCGGTTGTCCGGCGTGAGGTATTTAGCGATTGTCACGGTCATGCCGGACCCATCGGAGAGCCCCCGTACCGACTGGACGAGGCCCTTGCCGAAGGTTTTCTGGCCAACCAGGACCGCCCGCTTGTTGTCCTGCAGAGCCCCGGAGAGGATCTCACTCGCGCTGGCGGATCCTTCATTGACCAGCACCACCAACGGCTTGTCGGTGAGGGCCCGACCCGTGGCCTTGTCGACCTTCTGAATGCCATCGCGGGTTTTGGTGGAGACGATCACACCTTCGTTCAGCCACTGACGAGCGATGTCGATGCTGGCCATCAGCAGACCGCCCGGGTTGCTGCGCAGATCGAGGATGTAGCCCTGAACACCGCTGGCCTCCAGGTCCCGCAGGGCTGCCCGCATGTCCTTGCTGGCGTTGGCGTTGAACTGCTTGAGGCGGATGTAGCCGACCCTGGTGCCGTCTGGAGCCGTGTTGATCTGGTGATTGACCGCATGCAGCTCGATCAGCTCACGGGTGAGGGGCATGTCGAGGTTCTGCCCTTTGCGGCGCAGCACCAGTTTCACGCTGGTGCCGGCCTTACCACGGATGAGCTTGACCGCATCCTCCGTGGACATGCCCTTCGTGCTGCGGCCATCGATCGAAACGATCACATCGCGCGGCTGGACGCCGGCACGGGAGGCCGGTGAACCCTCGATCGGCGAAACGACCACCAGCTCCTTGGTGTCCTTATCGAGGCTTAGCTGGATGCCCACCCCGGAGAGCTCACCGGAGGTGTCGATCTGCATCTCCTTGAACTCCCGCGGATCAAGGAAGCGGGTGTAGGGGTCGTCGAGGGTGGCCAGCATGCCCCGGATGGCCTCGTAGGCATCCTTGGGATTGCCATAGCTCTTGGCCAGCACATCCCTGCGCAACTTGCGCCAGCGGTCCTCCGTGTATTGACCGGTGGTGTCGAGGTAGTCGCGGAAGACGATCTGCCAGGCCTGATCCATCACCTCCTTCGGGCTGTCGCTGATGGCAACGCCGGCGGGAGCCATCACCATGTCGCGGGCCATCACGGCGGTGGCTGCGCAGGCACCGACACCGAGAAGCGCCACGAGCGTGACGCGAGCGTTGCCCATTCCGAGGTCCTCAAAGGCGAAATCGTTGCCTCCAAGCTAGCGCCAGCGCAAGCGCCACCACGCCTCAGGGGTCGACCCAGCGGCCGTCCTCCCGGATCAGGGCGATCAGGGCCTCCACCCCCTCGGCCTCGGGCACCCGCCGGATCTCCTCGCGGCCGCGGTACAGGGAGATGGTGCCGGGGGTCTTGCCCACGTAGCCGTAGTCGGCGTCGGCCATCTCGCCCGGGCCGTTGACGATGCAACCCATCACGGCGATGTCGAGCCCCGTGAGGTGGGCCGTGGCGTTGCGCACCTTGTGCAGCACCTCCTCGAGGTTGAACAGGGTGCGGCCGCAGCTGGGGCAGGCCACGTACTCCACCATGGTTTTGCGCAGCCCCAGGGCCTGCAGGATCGAGTAGCAGACAGGGATCTCCTTCTCCGGCGCCTCGGTGAGCGAGACGCGGATTGTGTCGCCGATGCCTTCGGCCAGCAGGGGGGCGATGCCGGCGGTGCTCTTGATGCGGCCGTAATCGCCGTCGCCCGCCTCGGTGACGCCCAGGTGCAGGGGATAGGGGAATCCCTCCGCGTCCATGCGGGAAGCCATCAGCCGGTAGGCGGCCATCATCACCGGCGCCCGCGAAGCCTTCATCGACACCACGATGTTGTGGAAGTCGAGACGGTCGCAGAGGCGGATGAATTCCATGGCGCTCTCCACCATGCCCAGCGGCGTATCGCCGTAGGTGAAGAGCATGCGCTCGGCCAGGGAGCCGTGGTTCACGCCGATGCGCAGGGCCTTGTCCTGCTCCTTGAGCAGGCTCACCAGCGGTTCAAGGGTCTGCTGGATGCGCGCGCCGATGGCGGCGAATTCCTCGGGGGTGAACTCGGCGCGGTTGGGATCGGGCTTGTCGAACACGTAAAGGCCCGGGTTGATGCGCACCTTGTCGACGTGCTGGGCCACCTCCAGGGCGATCTTCATGCCGTTGTGGTGCACATCCGCCACCAGCGGCACCGGCTTGTAGCTGTCTTCCAGGCGCTTGCGGATCTCGCCCATCGCCTTGGCGTGGGCCAGCGACGGCACGGTGACGCGCACGATCTCGCAGCCCGCCTCGTGCAGGCGGCGGATGCCGGCGGTGGCGCCTTCGATGTCGAGGGTGTCCTCATTG
>JBIKTO010000454.1:0-2609 GCA_044348065.1 Cyanobium sp. | reverse complement strand
CCATCGCCCACGCGATGACCGTAGGCGGGCCAAGGGATGCCATCACACGCTCCTAGTCCTGCCGCAGCTCCGCCACCAAGGCCTCCACCCGCTGGCGCAGCGTCAGCAGCAACGCATCGGGATGGGGCTGCTGCAGCAAAAAGAAGCAGGCTGGATCCCGCACATCCACCACCCAGTAGTTGGCGATGCCGCTTTGGCGGTAGAGGCGCATCTTGGTGTCCAGGTCGTACGCCAGGCTGGCGTCCGCCACCTCCACCACCAGCAACGTATCGGCGGCGGTGGGATGGGCCTGGAGCCAGGCATCGGCCCGAGCCCTCACCACCGCCAGATCGGGTTCAGGCTCCTGGCGCTCGCCGAGATCCAGCGGGGCTTCGATGCGCAGCTCCCAGGGCGGCGGGGTGGCCGCTGTGCCGCCGCTGCTCTCCAGCAGGGGTGAAAACGCCCGCGCCAGCCGATGCACCACGGCGGTGTGCCGGGTCCCTTTGGCGATCACCTCCAGCACCTCCCCGTCGATCAGCTCCAGCCGCCGCTCCGGCAGCAGCTCACAGAGGCGATGAAATTCCGCCACCGAGAAGCGGGCATGGTGTGGGCCCCCTTGGCGCTCCGTTCCGGGCGCAACGCCGCGGGGGAGAGAGTCGGAGGAGGCCGGGGAGGCCATGACCGGGCCAGGAGCCGAGAGCTTGAGTCAGTGTAAGGAGGGAGACCCGCGAGCGAAACGGCCTGGCCGGGCCCACCTTTGCCACCGGCCAGCCCCTCGCCTCGCGGTCTGCGTCAGGGGATCCAGGCGGAGCCTTCAAGCCGACGAAGCTCACTCCAGCGCTGCCCGCAAAGCGGCGCCGGCGTCATCGGGGCCGTTTCCTGCGTCCAGCTCCCGGAAGACTCCCGTCTTGGCCCTGGCCCTCACCGATTTGGCCCGGCTGGGGCGGCTCGAAGGGCACCTTCGGGAGCTGGGCCGGCACCAGGAGCGGCAGAGGCCAAGGCTTCGCCGCCAAAATAAACTAAGCCAACTTGAAAGCCATCCCGTACAGGCCACCCTCCACGGTGATCGCCCGGGCCGGCAACCCACTGGCGCGGCTGATACCCGTGGGCTCCATTTCACCGCCACGGCCACTCGGCTTTCGGGGGGGCACTGTTCGGGTGGAAGCCGATCTGACGCGCGACTTCGAGGCGGAGATCAACGCCATGTTCCTGCTCGCTGGCGATCTGCCGCCGGACGGGACCGAACCCATGGCCTGGATCTGGATCAGACTGCCACCACTGCCGAAGATGCGATGAGCGAGCCTCAGCTCCGCTGGCGCCAACGCCTGGAGAGCCTGCAGCGGGCCTTGCGGCAACTGGAGGCCGCCCTGCAGGCCCACGACGCTGATCCTGAGAGCGAAGTGATCGGCATGGCGGTGATCAAGGCCTATGAATTCAGCTTTGAGCTCAGCTGGAAGACGCTCAAGGATCTTCTCAGCTACGAGGGGCTCGACGTTCTTCTGCCCAGGGAGGTGCTGCGTCAGGCCTTTGCGGCGGGGCTGCTGCGGGACGGGCAAGTCTGGATCGATATGCTGGAGCAGCGCAACCTGATGGCCCACACCTACGACGTGAGGCGGGCCCGTCTTGCTCTGGCGTTGATCCGCGATCACTTCGCGCCGTCGCTGGAGGAGCTGGTGGTGCATCTGGAGCGGCGCTGATGGCCACGGCAACCAAGCCGCTGGGGGGCCTACCGGAGCGAACTCTGCAGGAGATCGCCTCGGTGTTGCGCCAGTTTCCGGATATCCGCTGGGTGAAGCTCTATGGATCCCGGGCCCTGGGCCGCCAGCGCCCTGGATCCGACATCGACCTGGCCTTCAGTGCCCCGATCGATCGCAGCGCTGCTCTCGCCGGAGCGCTGGAGGAACTGCCAACCCCCTTCCTGTTCGATGTGACCCATTGGGAGAGCCTGCGTCACGAAGGCTTGCGACGCCACATCGACGAGGTGGGTGTGCTGATGGCGCCGGCGCAGCCTGCCAAGCAACCCTGATCCCGCTCCAGGAGTTCATCGACAGGGAAACAGCCCACCAGCGGCTCCACCGGCTCCCGCAGAAGAACGGCATCGGCTGCGCCGTGGGGGGGGGCCCAGGGGCCAGGTCCTGCTCAGCGCCGACCTGAAGGCTGATTTCGAAGGGCTGGGCTGCGATACCCGAGCCGTTGCCCGAGGCCGCCAGACGCCGACTGCGGAGCGTCGACCAGACCAGGTTCTTCAGCTTGATCGCCTGCTGGTGAACCAGGCCAACAGGCAATGCGTAGTTGTTTGACCGCCGTTCGCCCATTGGTGGACCACGGCGAAACCGATGGGGTCGGGTGGATGCAACGGGCCTGCGCACGCACGGCACGCCAGTGGGGCGAGGGCGCATCGGCCTTGGCCTGCCAACGACCCTCATCCAGGCTCAACACGTCGTCGCCCACCCCAACGCTGCGCAGCCGATCGGCGGCCCGCTCCGCCCGTTCAGCGCTCTCGGCCACCACCAGCAGATCAGTATCCGAAAAGCCATCCCAATCGCCCCGGGCCTGGGATCCGAACAGCCTGACCCGGCAGGGAAACGCGACCAAGACCTCGGCCAGTTGGTGCCGCAACGCCTCTAGCC
>JBIKTO010000453.1:0-2613 GCA_044348065.1 Cyanobium sp. | reverse complement strand
CGATGCCCGCCCCTCCCCCAGCCAGCACCCGCGGCGAGTTCAGCCGCCAGGTGCGCGCCCACTTCGGCCGCCACGCCGCCGATTACGACGGCGAAGCACGGCTGCAGCAGGCGGTGGCCTGGCGCCTCGCCGGCCTGTGCCGCGCCCTGCCCCTGCCCCCGGGGCCCTGTGCCGACCTCGGCGCCGGCAGCGGCCTGCTCAGCCGCGCCCTGCTCGCCCGCCGTCCCGCCCTGGCCGCCGCCGCCCCCCTGCAGCTCGATCTCTGCCCCGAACTGCTGGCCCGCAACCCCCTGCCCCAGCGACGCCCCTGGGATCTCAACGAGGGCCTGCCGGCTGACCTCCGCGGCGCCGCTCTGCTCGCCTCCAGCTTCGCCCTCCAGTGGCTGGAGCAGCCCCCCCTCGCCCTGCGCCACTGGGCCCGCCAGCTCGCCCCCGGCGGCTGGCTGGCGCTGGCCACCCCCACCGCCGGCAGCTTTCCCCAATGGCACCAGGCCGCCCAAGCGGCGGCGGTGCCCTGCACCGCCCTGCCCCTCCCCCACGCTGGCGATCTGCTCGCCGCCGCCCAGCAGGCGGGCCTGCGGCTCAGCCATCAGCGCCTGCTGCGCTTCAGCCGCACCGTCCGCTCGCCCTTGCAGGGTCTGCACGCCCTGCGCCGGCTCGGGGCGGCCGCCAGCCGCCGCCAGCCCCTCAGCCCCGGCCAGTGGCGGCGCCTGCTGCGCCACTGGCCCGCGGGCGCCGCCTTCACCTGGGAGGTGCTGCTGCTGATCGCCCAACAACCGGAGCACCCCTGATGCGCGTCGTGATCTGCGGCACCGACACCGACGTCGGCAAGACGGTGGTGTCGGCCCTGGTGGTGCAGGGACTGGGGGCCACCTACTGGAAACCGGTGCAGAGCGGCCTGGAGGGCGGCGGCGACAGCGGCCGGGTCCAGGCCCTGCTCCAGCTGCCGCCGGAGCGGCTGCTGCCGGAGGCCTATCGCCTCGAAGCCCCCGTCTCCCCCCACTGGGCCGCCGAGCGCATGGGGATCACGATCGACCCCGACCGCCTGGCCCTGCCCGATCCGGCCCGCGTCCCCGGCCCGCTGGTGGTGGAAACCGCCGGCGGGCTGCTGGTGCCCCTGCGCCGCGACTGGCTCCAGATCCAGCAGCTCGCCCGCTGGAACCTGCCGGTGCTGCTCGTGGCCCGCAGTGGCCTCGGCACCCTCAACCACACCCTGCTCTCCCTCGAAGCCCTGCGCCAGCGCGGCATCGCCGTGCTCGGTCTGGTGCTCAACGGCCCCCTCCACGCCGACAACCCCCGCACCCTCGAGCAGCTCGGCGCGGTGCCGGTGCTCGCCCAGCTGCCACCCCTCGATCCCCTCGACGCCCCAGCCCTGCAGCGGCAGTGGCTCGCCAGTGACCTTCCCCGTAGCCTGACCCCATGAGTCAGCGTCACTGGATCGTCACCGCCGTCGTCGCGGCGCTCTGCAGCGGCATCCTGGTGCTGTTCACCGACGTGGAGGTGACCGTGGTGCGCTTCCTCAACTGCGGCCCCTTCGCCCCGGCGGCCGCACGCCACAACCGGGATCTGTGCCGCTGAGCCCGAAAGCCGATCCAGTCAGGCGCGATCAGCCCTCGCGACGGGCCGCAAGCGGGCAGCGGCCGCTGATCACCGCCACGTTGCGACGGGCCATCGCCAGCGGCCAGCCCTGACGCAGCTGGTCGTGCACCTGCTCGATCTGGGAGTGGCTCCAGCCTTCACATTCCAGCCGCGCCCGGATCGTCTGCCACTGCCCCTCGGCGAACATCTCCCGCGGACCCCAGGCCCGGTGCGGTTGGCGGCGGCTCAACTCCTGGGCGGAGAGAAAGCGGCGGGATTGGTTGTCGGCATTCGGGACCATCGGACGACTCCGCTGGACATCGGCACAACCCAGGGGAGCGGGGCGCCAACGGGGCGGCCTCAACCTCTCCTCCACGGCTTCATCATGGCAGTTGTTCTCCCCGCCAGACAGTGCCGGTGACCGCAGCGCCCGGTTGGCATCCCCACCTCTGGCATCCCTTCACCCAGATGGCCAGCGCCGATCCGCCCCTGCGGGCGGTGCGCGGCGACGGGGCCGAACTGGTGCTCGACGACGGCAGCCGCCTGATCGACGCCATCAGCAGCTGGTGGGTGACCCTGCATGGCCATGGGGAGCCCAGCATCGCCGCGGCCATCGCCGAGCAGGCCCGCTGCCTCGAGCAGGTGATCTTCGCCGACTTCCGCCATCCCGCCGCCGAACGCCTTGCCGAGCGTTTGTCCGCCCTCACCGGCCTGCCCCGCCTCTTCTTCTCCGACAACGGCTCCACCGCCGTGGAGGTGGCCCTCAAGATGGCCTGGCAGTGGTGGCACAACCAGGGCAGCCCCCGCCCCCGCCTGATCGCCTTCGACGGCGCTTACCACGGCGACACCTTCGGCGCCATGGCCCTGGGGGAGCGCTGCCTGTTCAACGCCCCCTTCGAACCGCTGCTCTTCGAGGTGGCCCGCGCCCCCTGGCCCGGCACCTGGTGGGGCGACGACGCCATCGAGGCACGGGAAGCGGCGGCCCTGGCCGCCCTGGCCCGACTGCTGGACACTCCCACCGCCGCCGTGATCCTC
>JBIKTO010000452.1:0-2615 GCA_044348065.1 Cyanobium sp. | reverse complement strand
ACCCGGTCTTTGATCGAGCCGCTGATCGGCGTGCGGTGGCGGCACAGCTGCAGCAGCTGCTCGTGCCCGGATTGCTCAGCTCGTCGCCGCCCACCAGGGCGTAGGTGCCCTTCTCGCAGCGGGTGATGCTGTTGAAGGTGAACCTTGCCCACCATCCGCCCACCATCCGCCCACCATCCGCCCACCAGGATCCGCCGGGTTACGTCCTGCGCCGGGGCCGAGCAGCCTTTTGCCTGGCAAAACCGTGGCCGAGCAGTTCCAACCGCTCCGCGGAAGCCTTCGGCTACAGCATCAGGGGCTGGTCGATGGGGCTCATGCGTATGCGTTCAGCGATTGAGTGCTGCAGGCGGAGGAAGGCAGCAGAGGGGCTGGTGGCCATGGAGCGATGGTGGCGGCTTCCGGGTGCACGGGCCGGTGTTGGGTTTGGGCGGCCCGTCAGGTCGGTGCCCCTGCTGGGATGCCTTCGTCTCCTGGCCGAGCTCCTGCTTGCGGCGATGGATGTGTGCAAGCGCTGGACGGTGGTGGCACTGGGTGAGGGAACAGCCGTGTTGGAGTGCCTACGGTGAAACCCAGCCTTGATGAGCTGCGGCGTCTCGCGCCCACACTCCAGGCGTTGGCGGCTGCCCATGGAGGCCTTGAGCTGCGCGTCTTCGGCTCCGTGGCCCGCGGTGGCGCTCAGCCAGCCAGTGATCTCGACCTGCTGGTTGATTTCCCGGCAAGTCCCAGCCTCGAGCAGTTCATGGACCTCAAGCTCGCGCTGGAAGACCTCCTCAACGTCCGCGTCGACCTGGTGACCCGTAACGGTCTGCGTGCTGAGCTCCGCGAGCGGATTGAGCGCGAGGCGGTTTCCCTTGCCTGAGGAGAGCAGCGCGCGGGACTGGACGCTTTTTCTTCAGGACATGCGGCGCTTCTGCGCCAAAGTGAGTCGCTACACGGAAGGGCTGGGTCAACAGCAATTCCTCGCAGATGAGCTGATAACCGCCAAACAGATCCCGCCCGATGTGAGACTGCGTCACCCGATGGTCCCGTGGCGGCGTATTGCCGGGCTTCGTGATGTTCTGGCCCATGCCTAGCCGCTCACTGCGGTGGCGATGATCGAATTGCCTGATCAGGGCTAACCCAGAATCTGCCGGTGTTCACTGACGAAACGCGGAAGTCGGGCGGCCGCCCTGGTTCCTGGGGATGACGTGGTCCACTTCCAGAGCGCGCTGGTGTTCGTGCGCACCGCAGCACTCGCAGCGGCCCCTGGCGCATTGGTGAACCCGGTCCTTGATCGAGCCGCTGATCGGCATGCGGTGGCGGCACAGCTGCAGATGCTGGTCGCGTTCGCTGTTGTTCAGTTCGTCGCCGCCGATCAGGGCGTAAGTGCCCTTCTCGCAGCGGGTGATGCTGTTGAAGGTGAACCTTGCCCACCATCCGCCCACCAGGATCCGCCGGGCTACGTCCTGTGCCGGGGCCGGGCTGCGGCGGCCGAGCAGCTCCATCAGCATCAGCGGCTGGTACACATGGCTCATGCGCATGCGTTCGGCGATGTAGTGCCGCAGGCGCTGGTAGGTGGCGGAGGCGGGCGGGGGCATGGGGGGATGCTGGCTGGGGTGTGACGGGGGTGGCACTGACTTGGGCCAGTGCTGGCACAATGGGGAGGTGAGCGCTTCGTCAATGGCCAGTTCCGACCTGGAGCTTGAACAGCTCCGGAAGATCGCGAATGCGCTGCCGATGGATGCGCGCATCATCCGTGCCGTAGCCAGTTCGACGGCCATCGAAACGGGCCAGTCCGTCGCAGAACTGGAGCGTGCCCTCACCGATCGGCAGACCAGCCAGGTAGCACCTGCCTGATTTGTTCCTCCATCGGGACGGCATTCATCACAGCTCCTGCGCGGATTGCCCCGAAGTATGTCTCGCGGTCTTGGTCCCAGGCTGAATAGTCCAGAGGGCCGATGCCTGCTTGGTACGCCATCACATCCATCAGCAGCCGCGCGATGCGGCCATTGCCTTCACGGAAGGGGTGAATCAGCACAAATTCCAGATGCACCTCAGCCAGCCCGCTGACCAGTGCAGGCATCGTTTCAGGCTGGAACGGTGTCAGCCGGGTCAGATGCTCGCTTTCGAAGGCTGCGAGAAGTTCAGGCAACAAGTGAGCGCTGGCGAAGGCAAAGCCTTGTTTGCTGAGGTTAAATGTTCGAACCTTACCTGCCCAGTCGTAAATCGTGCTCAGCCACTCCCTGTGCCAGCCGAGCAGATCTGAGGCTCTCAGAGGTTTGGTTGAAATCGCTTGTCCAATTGTTGCCTGATAGAGATCAAGGAGTTGGTTCCGCTCCAATTCATCCATCACCACCGGATCGCTGATGCCCAGCCGGTTGCGTAGAACCAGGCCATTCGAGCCAGGTTCACACTCAGCCGCAGATCCAAGCACGTTGTACCGACTCAACCGCCTACTCCTCCGGCCATGAGGCCTCATTTTGACGAATTCATGACTCGCCCGGAACCACGCGCAGCGGCATCTGGTGCATCGCTGAGCCCGGTCTTTGACCGAGCCGTTGAGCGTCGCCGCCCCGCCCGCAGCTGGTGATGCCGCTGCCGGTGAGCACCTTGCCTACCATGCGTTTCACGCGCTC
>JBIKTO010000451.1:0-2622 GCA_044348065.1 Cyanobium sp. | reverse complement strand
CGCAGCCTGACGATGCTGGGCTGGCATCAGCAGCTGGACCCGGACTGCCGCCTGCCCGGCGGCCAGTGGCCCAGCCTGGCCTGCCTGGTGGAGGGCCTGGGTCACGACACGGCCCGCTACCTCGATGTCGCCCTGGAGCGCCTGGGGTTGCTGGGGGCGGTGGCCGAGCCGGTGATCCTCTCCAAGCTGGGCTACGGCGCGGAGACCAACGATCCGACGATCGATGCCTTCACCTATCTGGCCTTCGCCAGCTTCCGCGACATCCGCACCCGGCCGGCACGGCAGCGCTGCTTCGGCCTGGCCCTGCGCATCCCCACCGCCCCCGATCTGGCCAGCGCCCTGGAGCACGAAGCCCGCATGGCCACCGAGGTGACGGAGATCGTGCGGCGGGTGTTCGCCGAGGAACTGGGCTGAGCGGCCTCGCAACGTCACACTCCGTTACGTGATGATGGGGGTACGCCCCGCTGCGCGGACGTCCGCCGAGAACTCCCCCCATGCCTTCCGCCACCGCTCCAGCCGCCACCGACCGCGGCTACGACCGCAGCGACTGGGCCAGCGCCTTCCGCAATGTGGGTGTCGAGCTCGACGACGTGCCGCTCACGGCCGCCCGCGGCGCGATCCCGGCGGAGCTGCGCGGCACCCTTTACCGCAACGGCCCCGGCCGGCTGGAGCGGGGTGGGCAGTGGGTGCACCACCCGTTTGATGGCGACGGCATGATCAGCGCCGTGCGCTTCGATGGCAGCGGCGGCGCCCGGCTGCGCAACCGCTTCGTGCGCACCGAGGGCTGGCTGGCGGAGGAGCAGGCGGGCCGTTTCGTGCGTCGCGGCGTGTTCGGCACCCAGAAGCCCGGCGGCCCGCTGGCCAACGCCTTCGACCTGCGGCTCAAGAACATCGCCAACACCCACGTGGTGCGCCTGGGCGATGAGCTGCTGGCCCTGTGGGAGGCCAGCTCCCCCCATGCCCTCGATCCCGACACCCTGGACACACGCGGCCTCTCCCTGCTGGGCGGGATCCTCAAGCCGGGTGAGGCCTTCAGCGCCCACCCCCGCTTCGATCCGGGCCACCACGGCGCCGAGCGGATGGTGACCTTCGGCGTGAAGAGCGGCCCGCGCAGCACGGTGCGGCTGATGGAGTTCGACCCGGCCAGCGGCGCCCTGCTCAGCGAGCGCAGCGACCGCTTCAATGGCTTCGCCTTCCTGCACGATTTCGCGATCACCCCCAACTGGGCGGTGTTCCTGCAGAACGCGATCGATTTCAACCCGCTCCCCTACCTGCTCGGCCAGTGCGGCGCCGCCCAGTGCCTGAAATCGCGGCCGGGCGGGCAGGCGAAGTTCTGGCTGATCCCCCGCGACGGCGGCGCCTTCGCCGGCCAGCCGCCCCGCATCCTCGATGCCCCCGCCGGCTTCGTGTTCCACCACCTCAACGCCTGGGAGGAGGGCGAGGAGGTGGTGGTGGAGAGCATCTACTACGACGACTTCCCCTCGATCGGCCCCGACACCGACTTCCGCGCCGTCGACTTCGACCTGCTGCCCGAAGGCCTGCTGGAGCAGTGCCGCCTGAACCTGGCGGACGGCACGGTGCGCACCACCCGCCTGAGCGAGCGCTGCTGCGAATTCGCGATGGTGAACCCCGAGCGGGAGGGCCTGCCGGCCCGCTACGGCTGGATGGCGGTGGCGGAGCGGGAAACCGGCAACGACCCCCTGCAGGCGATCAAGAAGCTGGATCTGATCAGCGGCGAGCGGCAGGTATGGAGCGCCGCGCCTCGGGGCTTCGTGAGCGAGCCGCTGATGGTGCCCCGCCCAGGCGCCACGGCGGAAGACGACGGCTGGGTGCTGTGCGTGGTGTGGAACGGCGCCCGCTGCGCCAGCGACCTGGTGATCCTCGAGGCCGCCACCCTGGCGGAGGTGGCGGTGCTGGAGCTGCCGCTGGCGATCCCCCATGGCCTGCACGGGAGTTTTGTGGCGGGGTGAACCGCGCGGCTTCGGCCTCCAACCTCCCCCTGGGGTTCCCCCGGTTTTGAGGACAAGTCGATCGGGGTCACGCCATGACCACCAGACTGTCCATCGATGACCAACCCCACCAAGACCAGGAGCTGGTTCACGGCGCAGCAGAAGGCCGAGGCCGTGGAACTCTGCCTGCAGGAGCTGCTTTTAAAATAGATGTATCGCGGCGCGGCAATCCCATGGCGAGTGTGCAGGAGATTCGCCAGCGGTTGCGCGGCCAACGGATCGAAATCTTGCGCCAAAGCATCGAGCCCCTGCTCGCCGGACGGGCCGGAGCCGAGGTGTGGCTGTTTGGCTCCTTGGCTCGTGGCGACTGGGATGCCCGTTCGGATGTGGACCTGCTGGCGGTGGCGCCGGATCAGAGCGCCGCGGATCAGATGGCCGAGGCCCTGCTGGAAACCGGCCTGGTCGACGACGTCATCGCCCTCAGCCGGGGCCGCTGGCTGGAGCGCCAGCGGGGCGACGATCCCTGGTGGCGGGGCATCTGCCGCGATGCGATCCGGCTGCAGCCGCTGCAGCGGCCATGACGGGCCGTCTGCACGCCTGGCTGCGTCAGGCCCACAGCGACCTCGCCATGGCGGCCTATGCCAGCCAGGGAGGTTTCCATGACACAGGCCTG
>JBIKTO010000449.1:0-2624 GCA_044348065.1 Cyanobium sp. | reverse complement strand
GGCCACCGCCCGCTGCGGCTCCAGCTCATTGCGGCAGAACAGGTCCACCAGCTCCGTGGTGGCGAGCTGATCGAGGTGCTCGCTGGCCGGATTGGCCTGTTCGGTGAGCAGGTGGCCCCGACTGCGGATGGCCGCGGCGGAGCCGGCGGGGCCGGCGGGGCCGGAGGTGCTCACAGCAGGCCCTCGAGACGGCGGCGGAAAGCCTCCAGCTCCGGATCACGACCCTCGGCAGCCCCAGCCTCGGAGCCCTCAGCCTGAGCGAGCTCAGCCTCGGCGAGCTCACGCCAATGGCTCACATCCAGGTTCTGCTCCGGCGGGGCGATCAGCAGCCGGTCCTCGTCGCTGCGGGGCAGGAAGCCGGCGGGCACGTGGCGGGCCTCGTAGCCCGCCTCGGCACAGAAACGCTCGATCTCCTCCCGCTCCAGGGCCTCCACGCTGGGCATGGGGAAATCCTGGGCTTCCAGCAGGCCGGCGTAGCGCTCGGCGTCATCGGGATCCTCGAACAGCAGAACCACCGTGCGGCCGTTGAGCTCCAGGGAGTGAATCCCCTCCGAGTCGCTGCCGGCGTCGAAGAGCAGCACGTGCACCGGTTCGGAACTCACGGGCGGTTGGGAAAGGCTCCGGCTCAGTGTCTCATCCGCCGTGCCGTTCCTCCGCCAGCTCCCGCAACCGTCGGTAGAGGGCCTGCTGGGCTTCGTCGAGGGAGTCCTCCACCACGATGCGCACCTCCACGAGCTGGTCGCCCCGCTGCCCACCGCTCTCCAGGCCCCGGCCCCGCAGCCGCAGCAGCCGGCCGCTGGAGGATCCGGCCGGCACCCGCAGGCGCACGGGACCGTCCAGGGTGGGCACCACCGCCTGGCAGCCCAATGCGGCGTCGGCGGGGGGAAGATCCAGCTGGAAGTGCACCCGCAGGCCATCGATGCGCAGTCCCTCCGCCGTGCGCACCCGCAGCTGCAGGAAGTGGTCGCTGCCCCCGGGTCCAACCCCCGCCAGCCGCAACCGCCAACCATCGCCGGCCAGGGGCGGCGTCCACACCTCCACCGCGGTGCCATCGGGAAGGCTGAGTTCCACCCGTGTCCCCTCCAGGGCCTGCTCGGGGGAGAGCTCCACCAGGCTCTCCAGATCGCCGGTCGCCTGCACCGGTGGCGGTGTGGCGGGCCTGGCGGTCACCTCGGCGCCGGGGGCCGGTCGCTGCCCTGCCCTGGGCGGAGGCTCCAGCGACTCCTCCGCCTCCTCCTGCTCGCGGGGCACGCCGAAGAGGGCGGCCAGGTAATCCTCGAAGTGGGGGAAGCCGCTGGCGAAGGGGTCCCGATCCCCCGCCGGGCCGTCGCCATCCTCCAGACCCGCCTCCCAGGCCCGACGGCGACGGGGATCGGAGAGCACCGCATAGGCCTCGTTGACGAGCTTGAAGCGCTCCTCGGCCACGGGATCGTTGCCGTTGAGATCGGGATGCCAGCGGCGGGCCTGGAGGCGGAAGGCCCGCTTGAGGCTTTCGTTGTCCGCCCCGGGCTCCAGGCCCAGAACAGACCAGAAGTCAGGACGGCCATCCAGGGAGGAGCCGGCGGTGGCGGAACGGCTCACGGCAGCTCGTCGTCAGCCCAGGGGTCGTCCTGCAGGTTCGGCACCGGCCGGCGGCCCGGGGTCTCGGACAGCGGCGGGCGCCGCGGCGGCAATGGGACCTGACCGTAACCATCGTCGAAATCCGGCGTCGGCTCGCGGCTGGGGTGAACGCCATAGGGTTCGCGGCTCTCCTGCCTCCCCAAGCGCCGCGCTTCGTAGCGCTCCGGTTCGTCGTACCCGCCAGCCCCATAGGCAGAGCCGTTGCCGCGGGCCGGCATCGCCCAGGGATCAGCCCGCCGGCCGCTGTCCCAGTCGCCCCGGCGCGAGGTGTCCCAGTCGTCCCAGTCGTCCTCGGCGAACAGCTCATCCTTGAGGGAACCGAGGGTGTTGCGGATCCCCTGCAGGGGCCCGGCCTCGGCCCTTCGCTCGCTCATCAGCCGCCTGTTGAGGCCGAAGAGGGCCTCCTGGAGCTGGCTGACCGCCAACTCCAGTTCGGCGGTCCCGCCGCCGGCCAGCAGATCCTGCACGTCGCGCAGGGCCAGCTCCACCGCCCGCTGCTGGCGCTCGGCCCCGTAGGGCCCCAGCTCGAGGGCGGCGTCCCGCAGGCGCCGCTCCGCCTGGCCCACCAGGGTCTGAGCCCGGTTGCGCCTATCGATCTCGGTGCGTTGGCGCCGGTCCTCCGCCGCCTTCTGCTCCGCCTCCTCCAGCAGCTTCTGGATCTCCTCCTCGCTCAGATTCGATCCCCCCTGGATCGACACGCTCTGCTGGCGCCCGGTGGTGCGGTCGGTGGCGGAGACCTGCAGCAGGCCGTTGGCGTCGATGTCGAAGGACACCTGCACCTGGGGCACGCCGCGGGGGGCCGGTGGGATGCCGGAGAGGCGGAAGCGCCCGAGCGACTTGTTGCCCTCCGCCATCTGCCGCTCCCCCTGCAGCACGTGGATCTCCACGGAGTTCTGGTTCGCCTCGGAGGTGCTGAACACATCCGCCTTGCGCACCGGGATCGGCGTGTTGCGGGGGATCAGCACCTTCATCACCCCGCCGATCGTCTCCAGCCCAAGCGAGAG
>JBIKTO010000450.1:0-2624 GCA_044348065.1 Cyanobium sp. | reverse complement strand
CCCCCGCCTCCCGCAGCCGTCGCGCCAGGCACAGGGCATTGCCGTTGCGGCTCACCGTCATCGGCGTGATCGCCGGCCACGGGGTCTGGCCCCCCAGCCCCAGGTTCAGCGCCAGCGGCGTGCTCGCCGAGGTGATCCCCACCTGCAGCTCGCCCTGGCGCAGCGCCCGCTCCAGCCGCTCCCAGTCCGCGAACGACACCGGCACCACACTCACCCGCTCGCCGTCGAACAGGCGTCGCTCCAGCGCCACCGCCAGCGGCGCGATATCCAGCCCCGGCAGATAGCCCAGCCGCACGGTCTTCGGACCCGCCGGCAGCGCCGCCAGCGGCCGCGGCGCCGCCGCCTCGGCCACGCTCGCCCGCCGCTGGCGCAGCCGCCGCTGCTGCTGCAGAAAGCCGATCAGTTCGCTGCGCAGCTGGTAATACTGCGGTTCCTCCATCACCGCCAGCCGCTGCCGCGGCCGCGCAAACGGCACCGCCAGGATCTGGCCGATGCCCGCTTCCGGGCCGTTCGTCATCATCACCACCCGGTCGGAGAGCAGCAGCGCCTCATCCACGTCGTGGGTCACCATCACGGTGGTGACGCCCGCCTCCTGGCAGATCCCCATCAGCTGCTCCTGCAGATTGCCGCGGGTGAGCGCATCCAGCGCCCCGAACGGCTCATCCAGCAGCAGCAAGCGCGGCCGGATCGCCAGCGCCCGCGCGATCGCCACCCGCTGCTTCATGCCGCCCGACAGCTCCGCTGGATACTTCTCCTCCGCCGCCGCCAGCCCCACCATCGCCAGGTTGCGGGTCACGATTTCGCGCCGTTCCGCCGCGCTGCGCTCCCCCATCACCCGGTTCACCGCCATCGCCACGTTCTGACGCACCGTTTTCCACGGCAGCAGCGAATAGTTCTGGAACACCACCATCCGATCCGGGCCCGGTTCGGTGACCTGGCGGCCTTCGATCAGAATTCCCCCCTGGCTCGCCTGGGTGAGGCCCGCCAGCAAATTCAACAACGTGCTCTTGCCGCAGCCGGAATGGCCGATCAGGGACACAAACTCACCTTCTTTGATCTCCAGATCGATGTCCTTGAGCGCCACATAGCGGCCGCCGTTCTCCAGCGGAAACACCTGGGTGACGTCGTCCACCGTGAGGAAGGCAGCCATCTCAGCTCGCCCCCCGCGCCACCCGCCGCCCCGCCCAGGCCACCAGCCGATCCAGCGCCAGGCCCACCAGGCCCACATACAGAATCGCCAATATGATCTGGCTGGAGCTGGCATCACCGCCGGCGTTATACGCATCCCAGATGAAGTAGCCGATGCCGCCATCGGCCTTCAGCATCTCCGCCGCCACGATCGCCAGCCAGGCCAGGCCCACGGCGATGCGCAACCCGGTGAACACATAGGGCACCGTGGCCGGAATCACCACATTGCGGATGTATTCGCCCTTGCGCAGCCGCAGCACGCGGGCCACGTTCGTGTAATCCTGCGGGATCTCGCGGATGCCCACCGCGGTATTGATGATGATCGGCCAGATCGCTGTGATGAAGATCACGAAGATCGCCGACGTGGTGGCATCCTGAAACACCATCAGCGAGATTGGAAACCAGGCCAGCGGCGGCACCGTGCGCAGCACCTGGATCACCGGATCCAGGCCCTTGCCGATGAAGCGGTTCAGCCCCAGCAGCCCGCCGATCGCCACCCCCACCACCGCCGCCAGCCCATAGCCCAGCGCCACCCGCTGCAGGGAGATCAGGATCTGCCAGCCCAGGCCCTTGCTCGTGCCCCCCTCATCGAAGAAGGGCTGGCTGATATACGGATCCCAGGTGTCGGCGATCACATTCACCGGCCCCGGCAGCCGCGCCACCCCCAGCACCAACGAGAGCAGTTGCCACACCAGCAGGAAGGCGCCGATGCACAGCACATAGGGCATCACGGCCCGCAGGCCCGGGGGGGTGCGCCGCTTGACCCCGGCGGCGGGGGTGGTGGGGGTCATCGCTGTACGGGGGGAGGGGAAAGGAGCGGGGACGGCCTCAGGCCAGGGCCTTGATCTTGAGGCTGTCGAGGTAGGCCTTCGGGTTCTCCGGGTCGAACACCACGCCGTCGAAGAAGGTTTCCTTGCCGCGCGAATCGCTGGCGGGGATGTCGCCGCTGCGGCCGATCGCCTTGGCCGCCTCCTTCCACAGATCGGCCCGGTTCACCTTGTTCACCAGCGCCGCGATGTCGGTGCTGGCGGGCAGGTAACCCCAGCGGATGTCCTCGGTCACGAACCAGGTGTCGTGGCTCTTGAACGGGAAGGAGGCGTTGCTGTCCCAGAACAACATCTTGTAGGGGCTGTTCGTGACCTTGCGGCCGTCGCCGTAATCCACATCGCCGGCCAGGCGCGGCTTGATGTCCTCCACCTTGGCTTTGATGTACTTATCCTTCGCAAGAATCTCGCAGAGTTCATTGAGATTCGCCGGGTCCTGGCACCAGATCTGCGCTTCCTGCACCGCCTTCAGCAGCGCCAGGGCGGCCTTGGGATTCTTGTCCACCCAATCGGCCCGCATCGAGAACGACTTCTCGGGATGCTTGTTCCACACTTCGCCCGTCTGGGTGGCTGTGTAGCCGAGTTTCTTGTTCACAAGCCGCTGGTTCCACG
>JBIKTO010000448.1:0-2628 GCA_044348065.1 Cyanobium sp. | reverse complement strand
GCGATCCCCTCCCCAGGTGTCGAGCGCCAGATCCACCAGGAGTTCTGTTTCCTGCCTGGGAATCAGCACGCCGGGGGCCACCGCCAGCTCCAGGTCCCGCCAGGGACACACCCCCGCCAGGTACTGGAGCGGTTCGCCATGGCCCAGATGGCGGCGCCAGAGGGCTTCCACCCGGGCCCGACCGCCGGGGATCGCCAGCGTGCGCTCCGGGCTGAGGATCAGTTTCTGCAGCTCTGCCCAGCCCAGGCCTCCGGCCAGGTCGAGCAGCCAGTCGAAGTCGGCGGTGCGGCCGCCCAGGAGCAGCTGCTGCCGCCGCCAGGCGAGCAGATCGTGGCCGCTGATCCGCTCGCCGCCGTTGATCCGCTCCTCGCCGACCGTGGGGCAGGTGCTCTGGGGGGAGGCGGGACCAGCTGGGGAGGGCGCCATCGATCCAGCCTAGGAGCGGAACAGCCGGCAGGGCCGCCACTGGAGGCCGGGTTCGGCGCGCAGATGGCCGGCCAGCTCCAGCTGCAGCAGCTGGGGGGCCAGCTGGCTGGGGGAGGCCCCCAGGGCCAGGCAGAGCTGCTCAAGGGAAGCGCCGCCCCCGACGGCCTCCAGCACCGCCGCCTGGGGCGCCGGCAGGGCCGGCCGCGCCGCCCCCTCCACCGCCCGCCCCGCCCGGGCCGCCAGCGGGCCCACCCCCAGCTGGGCGATCAGATCGGCGGGATCCAGCAGCGGCGTGGCCCCCTGTGCCAGCAGGCGATTGCTGCCGGCCGCGGAGAGGCGGGCGGCGTCCGCCGGCACCACCCACAGGGGCAGCTCCTGATGCCAGGCCAGCTCGGCGGAGTGCAGGGCACCGCTGGCCCGGGGGCACTCCACCACCACCACCGCGCGGGCGAGGGCCACCAGCAGCCGGTTGCGACTGGCGAAATGGCCCCGCAGCACGGCGGCGCCGGCCGCCTGCTCGCTGATCAGCAGCCCCCGCTCCCCCACCTCCCCCTGCAGGACCCGGTGATGGCGGGGATAGACCCGCTCCAGGGGTGTGCCCAGCACCGCCACCGGCGCGCCACCGGCCGCCAGGCATCCCCGGTGGGCCTCGCCATCAATCCCCTCCGCCAGGCCACTCACCACGGGCCAGCCGGCGGCGGCCAGCGCTTCCCCGAGGCGGTGGGCCATGGCCAGGCCATGGGAGGAGGGCCGGCGGGTGCCCACGATGGCCACCCCGCCCCGTCGGGCCAGGTGGGGCCAGAGCGAGCCCCGCCCCCGCCACCAGAGCACCAGGGGCGGACGGGGGAGGGCGGCGACCGCCTGCGGCCAGCGGCCGTCCCCGGGGAGCAGCGCCCGCCGCCGCCGCAATTGGAGCGCGAGACTGGGCAGCGGATCCGGCCCCCAGGAGGAGCGGAACCCCTCCAGATCCGCCAGCAAGGGAGCGGACCAGCCGGGCAGGGTGGCGAAGGCCTCCCCTGGCGCGGCCCAGGCTCGCTCCAAGGTGGCGAAGCGCCGGATCACGCCGCGCAGCCTGGCCGGCCCCACCCCAGGGCACTGGCTCCAGAGCAACCACCACAGCCGCTCCTGCCGACCCCAGCCCCGGCCCGGTCCGGAGCGGTGTTCGTGTGCCGCCATACCTGCCCCCGCGCTTGCCGCCACGCCGCCTCCCCTGGGAGAACAGGCGTACTATAGCCGCCTCGGCTCCTCGGGCCCCGCCATCAGGCGATCCAGCGCCCGCTCCAGGTCGTCGGGGAGCCGGCGCAGCAGGCGGCGCTGCCCGGGGCCGCGGGAGAGGTCCACCAGCACGAGTTCCACCCGCGCCTCGGCCGCCAGCTCCCCATCGCTGCGCACGAAGCGGCTCCGCCAGGGCAGCTTCACCCCCTGGCGCGGCAGCACCTCACTCCAGAGCCGCACCCGCTCGCCATGGAGCAGCGCCTGGCGGTAGTCGATCGCCAGGGACACCACCGGCAGCTCCAGGCCGCGGGCGGAGAGCTCGCTGTAGGCCAGCCCCGCGGCCGCCAGGGCCTCCACCCGGGCCTCCTCCAGCCAGGCGAGGTAGGCCCCATGCCACATCACCCCGGCATGGTCGGTGTGCTGCGGCAGCACCCGCCGCTCCAGGCACCACGGCGGCCGCCCAGGCGCGGGTTCAGGGGAGGTTGGCTGCGTCACGGATGGCACCGGGGGTCACTAGGGGGCCGGGAACTCGCCATAGGCTGCCCTGGAGCGTCGTTCATTTCCGTGTTCCGAAATCTTCTGATCGCCGACTCCGGCACCGGCCATGTGGAGGAGATGGTGCGCATGCTGCGCGAGATCCCCCCCTGCCGTGCGGCCCGCGTCAACCTGCTGCATGTGGTCCCGGAACTGGGGAGCGCCGATCTGCAGGAGCACCGCGAGCGGGCATCGGCCCTGCTGGAGGCGGCCACCCAGCGGATGGGCCTGGCCGCAGGCGAGGTGAATCCGTTGATCCGTCAGGGAGACGCCAAGCAGACCGTGCTCCAGGTGGCTGATGAGCTCGACGCCGACCTGATCGTCATGGGGTCCCGGGGGCTGGGTCGGCTGCAGTCGATCCTGGCCAACAGCGCCAGCCAGTACGTGTTCCAGCTCTCCACCCGCCCGATGCTGCTGGTGCGGGACGACCTGTACGTGCGCGCGATCAACCGG
>JBIKTO010000078.1:0-8364 GCA_044348065.1 Cyanobium sp. | reverse complement strand
GCACTTCCTGCTGCTGGATAATGTCCAGATCCTCGAGGCCACTCCCCCCGGGCCCCCTACCCCTCCCCCTCCCGGTCCCGGAACGAATGTTCCAGGCCCCTTGTCGCTCCTGGGAGTCGGCGCAGCCGGCACCATGGCTCGCCGTCTGCGTCGACGTCTGAAAATGGCAGGCTGAGTCAGGGGGTGGCCATTGGGGCCCATTGAAGACCTTTTTCAGCCTGCTCGGATCGCTATCCTGAGCAGGCTGATTTTTCATCCTTCAGCGCTCACCCACGAAATTCATCAGCCCTGCGATGAAGCCTGATCTCTTGCCACTGACTAGCGAGCTGCTGCAGGCTCTGCAGGCCCTGTTCTTTTTGGCGATAATATTTATTCCGCTTGAGATGGCTTTTGCATTGCGAGTGGAGTCGACCACCCTGCGCAAAAATGTTCATCAGGATCTGGGCTTCTATGTTGTCAACGCCATTGTGCCGTCCCTGATCCTGGCCGGGCTCCTGAGTGTGCTTGTGGCTGTGGTACGTCCGATTTATGCGACCGGTGTCTTTCATTGGCTTGCTTCACTGCCCCTGTTGCTCCGTTTCGCCCTGGCGGTGGTCATCGGTGATGTCGGAGCCTACTGGGGGCATCGCTGGAGCCATGAAATTCCTTTTCTCTGGCGCTTCCATCGCATCCATCATCAAGCGGAAACCATCGACTGGCTGGTGACAAGCCGCGCTCACCCAGTTGATATGGTGTTCGTGAGATTCTGCGGTATTGCCCTCATCTATTTTTGCGGTTTGGCCCAGGGATCTTTGGGTCAAGGTACGGTGCTGATGAGTTCCTACCTGGTCATTGGTGGCCTCTGGGCATACTTTGTGCACGCCAATATCAATTGGCGATTTGGAGCTGTGGAGAGGTGGTTGGCAAGCCCCGCCTTTCATCACTGGCATCACAGCAATGAATCCCGTGTTTCGATTGATAAAAATTATGCGGCTATCTTCCCCTGGATTGATCGCGTTTTCGGAACGTTCCACCTTCCCAGCCGCCGCTGGCCAGCAAGCTATGGTGAACTTCCGCCTCCCCAAACTGCGGAATCTGAGCCTTCCATTCCCGTGGCTTTGCTCCCCTGAGGGCCCCGCCTTCTACGATCAAGGAGTGCCAAGTCTCTCTGGCATGAACTGCTATCAACACCGCGAATAGTTGAATCTCTCTTCGCTCACGACACTCACCCTCGCCCGCGCTGATTGGTTGTGGTGGGTTTCCCTGCTCCTGCAGGTGATGGCGATCCCAGGAACCCTGTTGCCCGTCCTTCCGGGTCTGGCCCTCTTGCCTCTGGGCACGCTGATCTGGATCTGGGGGGTGGGCTGGGGTACCGGCTGGCCCACCCTAGCCCTGGCCCTGTTGATTTTTTTCCTCGGCTGGATTGCCGACGCCCTGGGCCTGGTGCTGGGCGCCGCCCGCCTGCAGGCCACCCGCTGGGCCTACATCGGCTCCGGCCTCGGGCTGGTCGTCGGCCTGTTCGGGCTGCTGCCGGCGCTGCCGGTGGGCGGGCCGCTGGTGGGCGCCCTGGTGGGACCCCTGCTGGGCGCCAGCCTGGGCGAGCTGCTCACCGCCCCCACCGCCCTCGGGCCCCTGGGCCTGCTGCGCTTGCGTCGCTCGCTGCTGGTGGGCCTGGCGGTGGTGACCGGCATGCTCGTCAGCCGCCTGGCCCAGGCGGTGCTGGCCCTGGTGGGGGTGATCGGTTTCGTGCTGCTCAGCACCCGCTGACCGGTTGACATCAGCCCGGCAAGGCCGGCCCCTCGGCTGCGAACAACTGCCGGTAGGCGGCCGTTGACACGCAGAAGATCACTGGCACGGCCACGAACAGGCCCAGCACCAGGGCCAGGAGCCCCGCCAGAAACAACACCGTTTCCAACGCCACCAGCCCCAGGGTTGGCCACCACTGCCGATCCACCACCCTCTGCCCCTCGCGCAGCGTCTGCCAGGCGCCGCTGCCCCGCAGCGAGGCCAGCTGCACCAGGAAATGCTGGTTCACCTGGGCATAGGTGAACACCCCCACCAGCGCCAGGCTGGTGAGGATCAGCCGGATCACCACCTCAGGGGTGGGGGTGACGCTGCGCAGCATCGGGCCGCCCATCGAAAAATCGAAGTCGAGCAGCTGGTCAAGGGCCCCCACCAGCAGCCAGAGCAGCGGCAGGGCGATCAACGTGAGGATCAGGCCGAGCAGCAGGCTGGCCAGCACCACCCGGCCGATCGCCGGGCCATCCCAGCGCACCAGCTCCAGGACGGTGGGCTTGCGGCCCTCCAGGGTGATCCAGGCGCCGCGCACCAGTCCCAGCGCAGACCAGAAATTCAGAATCCAGGAGGCGAACACGCAGAGCAGGGACGCCAGCAGAACGATGGGTGTCTGATCGGTGACGACCGTGCTGAGGGCGTTCTGCAGCGTCTGGAGCGCCAGGTTGAGCACCAGCACCACCAGCAGGAAGCCGCTCAGGACCCAGGGGGCGCGCCGGAAGGCGGTCCAGCCGTCCCGCAGGGCGGCGCTCACATCCAGGCGCGGATCGGCGCTCGTTGAGGGTGCCATCCCGGCTCAGCAAGTGGCCAGACCCTAGTCAGGCCCTGAGGGTCGCGCCAGCAGGCCGGTTCGATCCCGCTCACCGAAGAGCTGGCGATAGGCGGCGGTGGAGCTGCAGGCGATCACCGGCAGCGCCGCGAACACCCCCACCAGCAGCGCCATCACCCCCAGCAGCAGCAGCCCGCCCTGGGCGAGGGTCAGCCCCAGCACCGAGCCCCAGCGCGGATCCACCACCCGCCGGCCCCGCTCCAGCGTGGCCAGGGATCCGGGCCCTTCCAGCAGGGCGATCGGCACCAGGAAGCGCTGACTCACCACCAGGTAAGCCAGGCCCGGCACGGGCAGCAACGCCACCAGCAGGGCGAGGGCGTGGCTGGTGAGGCTCACGGCCGCCTCCAGAAAGGCCAGCAGCAGCACCGCCCCGAACACCAGCCCGGCCAGGGTGAGCTCCGCCCCCGCCACCCGGCCCAGGGCCCGGGGGGCAGGGCGCAGAAAGCAGTCCGGGCCGGGGCGACGCCCCTCCAGGGCACTCCAGCTGGCGCGCACGAAGCCGCAGGTGGACCACAGATGCACCAGCACGATCCAGAGCGCCCCGCTGGCCGCCAGCAACCAGGCGCTCAGGCCGGGACTGGATTCCTGGCCCTCCAGCAGCGGCGCCAGCAGCAGCTTTCCCGGCGCCTGCAGGGCCGTGACCAACAGGCTGAAGGCCACGAAGCGGAACGGCGCCCGCTGGAACGCCCGCCAGCCCTGCCGCAGCGCCAGCCCCACGTCGAGGCCGGCGGCGGTGGCGCGGGCGATCATCGGCGCTGGCAACGGTGCCATCACGCTAGCGAGGGTCTGTCCCGCAGGCTCGCTACCGCCTCCCCCACCGCGGCGATGGCCCGCCCGATCTCCGCCTCGCCGGTGCCGCGCCCCAGCCCGAAGCGGATCGAGGCAGCCGCCTCGGCCCGGCTGCGCCCCAGCGCCGCCAGCACATGGGAGGGGCTGCCCTGGCCGCAGGCCGAACCGCTGCTCACGGCCAGGTTGCGGCGCAACTCCCGGTGCAGCCGGCCCCCCTCCACCCCCGCCACGGTGACGTTGAGGTTGTGGGGCAGCCGGGCCGCCAGGCTGCCGTTCACCTGCACGCCGCCCAGGGCCTGCAGGGCGGCCAGCAGCCGGTCGCGCAGCGCCCCCAGCCGGCTGGCCCGCTCCTGGCGGTCCGCCAGGGCCAGCTCCAGCGCCCGCGCCAGGCCGACGATCAGGGGCACGGGCAGGGTGCCGCCCCGCAGGCCCCCCTCCTGGCCGCCGCCCAGCTGCTGGGGGGCCAGGGCCAGGCCGGGGCGCCGCCACAGGGCCCCGATCCCCTTGGGGCCGTAGAACTTGTGGCCGCTGAGGCTGAGCAGGTCGATGTCCCACGCCGCCGGGCTGAGCGGCACATGGCCCACCGCCTGGGCGGCGTCGCAATGGAACAGCGCCCCCCGCCGCCGGCTGAGGGCACCGATCGCCGCAAGGGGCTGCAGCACGCCGATCTCGTTGTTGGCCGCCATCACCGACACCAGCAGGGTGTCATCGCCGAGGGCCTGTTCGAGGGTCTCCGGGCTCAGCAGCCCATCGGGCTCCACCGGCAGCACGGTGAGGGGGAAGCCGTGCCGCTCCAGCCAGCGCAGCGGTTCGAGCACCGCCCGATGCTCCGTGGCCAGGGTGATCAGCCGCCGCCGCGGTTCGCCCCGCTCCAGGGCCGCCTCCGCCACGCCGCGCAGCGCCAGGTTGTTGGCCTCGGTGGCGCCGCTGGTGAAGACCACCCCGTCGGCATCCGCCAGGCCCAGGCCAGCCGCCAGCTCCTCCCGGGCCCGCTCCACCGCGGCGGCGGCCTCCAGCCCCGGCCGGTGGAGGCGGCTGGAGGGATTGGCGAAACACTCCTGCCACCAGGGCGCCATCGCCTCCAGCACGCGTGGGTCGCAGGGGGTGGTGGCGTGGTGGTCGAGGTAGGCGAGCATGGATCCATGCTGATCACGCTCTCGCGTTCGCGCTCCCTGCTGCTGCTGGCCCTGCTCTGGGCCGCCGCCCCGCCGGCGCCCGGAGGCAGCCAGGGCATGCCGGGGCTCACCCCGGAGGGCCGGCCGGTGCGGCCGCCGGGCTTCGTGCTGCTGAACGAGCGGTTCGGACCCGATGGCCTGCGGGCGGTGGGGCTGTACGGGGCCGTGGCCGATCCCGCCCAGGCCGGGCTCTGGCGGGTGCAGGTGTGGGAGGAGCGTGGCGATCGGGTCACGGTTGCCACCGACAAGGTGGGCTGCCCCCCGGGGGCGCCGCTGCGGATCACCGGCCGCGGCCGGGCGCTGATCGTGCGCGAGCTCAACCCCGGCGGGCCGATCACCCCGGCCAATCGCCTCGACTATCAGATCTGGTGGGCCGTGTGTCAGCCGTCGCTGGCCGGCCGCGATCCCGCCAGCCTGGCCGCGGAGGCGCGCCGGCTGGGCTTCGACGGCCGCCTGCCGGAACGGGAGCAGATCCTGCCGGCCCCCTGATCCCGCCGGCCCCCTGATCGAATCGGCCCGGCAGACCTAGATTTCCGCCATGCCCAACCCCTCCGCCCCCGGGGACCGCGCCGAATCCGCCGCCGACCCCGTCCCCTCCCCGGCCGACATCCCACCCGAGGAGGACGCCCCCAAACCCCCCGTGCGCCTGCTGCTCGTCGACGACGAGCCGGGGCTGCGCACCGCGGTGAAGGCCTACCTGGAGGACGAGGGGTTTGAGGTGAGCACCGCCAACGATGGCGAGGAGGGCTGGAGCCAGGCCCAGCTGCTCCATCCCGATGTGGTCATCACCGACGTGATGATGCCCCGCTGCGACGGCTACGGCCTGCTCAAGCGCCTGCGGGCCGACGAGCGCCTCGGCGGCACACCGGTGATCTTCCTCACCGCCAAGGGGATGACCGCCGACCGCATCGCCGGCTTCCAGGCCGGCGCCGACGACTACATCCCCAAACCGTTCGACCCGGATGAGCTGGTCGCCCGCGTCCACAACGTGGTGCGCCGCCAGGAGCGGCTGCTGGCGGAGGCCGCCCGCTACGCCGACGCCGACATCGGCGCCATGGCCCGCCAGATCACCGAGATCCGCTCGATGCTCGGCACCGGCAGCGGCAGTGCGAGCCCCGGGGTTCGCAAGGTGGCCCCCGACATCCAGCTCGACTTCACCCCCCGGGAGGCCAGCGTGCTGCAGCTGGTGGCGGAAGGGATGATGAACAAGGAGATCGCCCGGCGGCTGGAGACCTCGATCCGCAACGTGGAGAAGTACGTGAGCCGGCTGTTCATCAAGACCGGCACCGCCAGCCGCACCGAGCTGGTGCGCTATGCCCTCGAACACGGGCTCGTGGAGTGAGGGCTGGCGGCCCGCCGCCGCCAACGGGGGCTGGACCTACCGCGACCGGGTCGCCCCCGGGGAGGCTGGCCTGTGTGTCAGCGCCTTCTATGCCGCCCGTCACCGCCACAGCGATCAGAGCCTCTGGCGAATCCGCCTGGCGGCCGGGGAGATCGAGCGCAATGGCCGGCCCCTGGGCGACGATCCGCCCCTGGCGGCGGGGGATCGGCTCGCCTGGCACCGGCCCCCCTGGCGGGAGGAGGCGGTGCCGGACACCTGGGCCGTGGTCCACGACGATGGCGACCTGCTGGTGATCGACAAGCCGGCGGGGCTGCCGGTGCTGCCCGCCGGCGGCTTCCTGGAGCACACCGTGCTGCGGCTGCTGGAGCGTCGCCACGCGCGGGATCCCGCCGGCCTGCCCCGGCCCGTGCACCGGCTGGGGCGCTTCACCTCCGGGCTGCTGGTCTGCGCCCGCCAGCCCGCCACCCGGGCCTGGTTGAGCGCGCGGTTGCGGGAGAGCACGGCGGCGGTGCCCGCGGCGGGCGACGACCTGGAGCGATCGGGATGCCGCAAGCTCTATCGCGCCCTGCTGGAGTCCGGAGCGCTCTCCCTTTCCCCGGGACAGGAGCAGGTGATCGCGGTGCCGATCGGCCGGCGACCCCACCCGCGGCTCGGTTGGATCTGGTGCGCCGCCCCCGACCCACGGCCCGGCGACCTGGACGCCCGCAGCACCCTCACCCTGCTGGAGCGCCAGGCCGGCGCCGATCTGGTGCAGGTGGCGATCGCCAGCGGTCGGCCCCACCAGATCCGCATCCACGCCGCCGCCGCCGGGGCGCCGCTGCGGGGCGATCCCCTCTATCTGCCCGGGGGAGCGGCGCGGGGGGAGGCCCTGCCGGGCGATGGGGGCTATGCCCTCCAGGCCTGGCGGCTCGAGCTCACCCGGCCGGATGGCGGCCGCCTGCACCTGCAGGTCCCGTAGGGCTCCGCCGCCAGAGGCCCAGCCATTCCCCCTGGCGCTCCGCCGCGGAGCCCTGGGCCGGTTCCCACAGCAGGGGCTCCAGGCCGGCGCCGCGCAGCTGGCGTTCCAGCTCCCGGGGGTCGCTGCCGAAGGGCGGGCCGCCGGGCCGGTCGTGGCACCAGAACAGCCCCAGCAGCCAGCCGCCGGGGGCCAGCAGCCGGGTGACGGCCTGCAGGTAGTCGGGCCGGCGGGCTGGATCGATGGCGCAGAAGCAGGTGTGCTCCACCATCCCCTGCAGGCTGCCCTCCGCCAGGCCGGCGGCGGCCAGGGCCGCGGGATCGAGCAGATCGGCCTGCAGCCAGCGCAGTGCCGGTCGGTCGGGGCCGTGCAGGCGGCGGGCCTCCCGCAGGGCTTCGCCGCTGAGGTCGAGGCCGATCGCCGCGAAGCCCAGATCCGCCAGCAGGGCCGCCTCATGGCCGCGGCCGCAGCCCGGCACCAGCACCCGCCCCGGCGGCCGCGGCCGGCGCGGATCCGCCCGCAGGAAGGCCGCCAGCGGTGGTGCGGCCACCCCGAGTTCCCAGCCGTCCTGGCCGTCGCGGTAGCGCTGATCCCAGGCGGCGGCGGCCGCGGCGCTCGCGGATGGCGGCTCGAACCAGCGGGCCAGGGCCGAGACGTCGTCATCGCCGAAGCCGGCGGCCATCAGCTCCGCTTCCATCGCCGCCACCCGCTCGCTCACCGGCAGGCTCAGGCCGGTGGCGGCGGCGGCCTCCAGGGCGATGCGCAGGTCTTTGTGGTGCAGGGCCAGGCGGAAGCCCAGGGGGAAGCGGCCGGCGAGCATCCCCGCGGCCCGATGGCGCAGGGCCCAGGAATCGGCGGCCCCCTCCCGCAGCGCCGCGCACACCTGGTCCATCGGCAGGTCGAGGCGGCGGCCCAGGGCCAGGGCTTCCGCCACCGCCGCGTAGCTGCCCGCCACCAGCACCTGGTTCACCGCCTTCACCCGCTGGCCCGCCCCCACCGGTCCGAAGTGGCTGATGCGACCGCCCACCACCGCCAGCAGGGGCCGGGCCCGCTCCAGATCCGCGGCGGCGCCGCCCACCAGCACCGAGAGGCTGCCGGCGCGGGCCCCTTCGGTGCCGCCGGTGACCGGCGCGTCGAGGTAGGCCACGCCCCGCTTCGCCAGCCGGGCGGCCAGGGCCTCGCTGGTGGCCGGGGCGATGGTGGAGAAATCGACCACCAGGGATCCGGGCGCCAGGCCCGCGATCGCGGCGTCGGGTCCCTCCAGCAGCACCGAGCCCACGGCGGCGTCATCGCTGAGGCAGAGGCAGAGGATGTCGGCCTCCTGGGCCGCGGCGGCGGGGTTGGCGGCGCTGGCGGCCCCGAGGGCCCGCAGCGGATCTTCCCGGGGGCGGTGGCGGTTGTGCACCGTGAGCGGGAAGCCGGCCGCCAGCAGGTTGGCGGCCATCGGCGCGCCCAGGGCGCCGAGGCCGAGGAAGGCCAGCCGCTCCGGCGGGTCCGAGGC
>JBIKTO010000447.1:0-2640 GCA_044348065.1 Cyanobium sp. | reverse complement strand
CTCCAGGGGGGCCACCAGGCCGGAGAGGAACACAAAGGGGATGTACACCAGGCGTTCGAGGGCGCTGGCCCGCTCGGTCCAGAAGCAGAGGCAGGCGATGGCGCTCTGGATCAGGAAGTTGATGGTGAAGCCGAGCAGGGTGGCCAGCAGGCCGGCGGCGGCCCGGGCGGGGGTGGGCCACCAGAGGCTGCCGGGCTGGAGGGCGAAGAAGAGGGCCACGATCAGCACCACGAAGGGCAGGCGGGTGGCCTGTTCCGCCAGGTGGGCGGCCACATGGCGCCAGAGGGGCGGCAGCGGTTGCAGCAGCTGGGCGGCGAGGCGGCCGAGCAGGGCGTCCTCCTCGAAGGAGAACACCACCCAGGCGATGGTGAACTGGCGCACCACGAACACGGCGAGGAAGTAGCGGCCGAGCTGGGCCGGATCGAGGCCAGCGGTGGCGGCGGGATCCGTGCTGGCCAGCTCACTCCAGAGGCCGAGCATCACGAAGGGCAGCACGCCCGAGAGGGCCCAGAGGGCGATCTCCACCCGGTACTCGAGCATGGAGGCGTATTGGCTGCTGAGCAGCACGCGGGCCAGGCGCAGGGAGGAGCGCTTCATGCCACCGAGCCCCGGGTGAACAGAGCGCCGATCAGCTCTTCGATCGGCGGTTCGCTCACCTCCAGGTCGTCCACCTCCAGGTCGCCCAGCAGACGGGCGACCGCTTCGGTGAGCCGCTCCCGTTCGATCAGCAGCACGGCGGCGCGACCTTCGAGGGATTCGAGCTGGCCGTAGGGGCGCAGGGCGTCGGCGGGGAGGGGATCGCGCAGTTCGAGGCGCACCTGGCGGCGGGGGGCGAGCCGTTCGGTGAGCTGGCGCAGGCTGCCGTCGTGGAAGAGGCCGCCCTGGTGGATGAGCAGCACGCGGGGGCAGAGGGCGGTGATGTCGGCGAGGTAGTGGCTGGTGAGCAGCACGGTGGCGCCGGTGCGGCGGTTGTAGTCGGCGAGGAAGGAGCGCACGCGGGCCTGGGCGTTGACATCGAGCCCGAGGGTGGGTTCATCGAGGAAGAGCACCGCGGGCTGGTGCAGCAGGGCGGCGAGCAGCTCGGCCTTCATGCGCTGGCCGAGGGAGAGCTTGCGCACGGGCCGGGTGAGTTCGGGCCCCAGCTCGAGCATCTCCGCCAGTTCGTCGATGCGGCGCTTGGCCTCGCCGTCGCTGATGCCGTAGATGGCGGCATTGACGCGCAGGGAATCGAGGGGCGGCAGATCCCAGAGCAGCTGCTGCTTCTGCCCCATCACCAGGGTGATGCGGCTGAGGAAATCGGCCTGACGCCGCTGGGGCAGGAAGCCGGCCACCTCGGCCCGGCCGGCGCTGGGGTGCAGCAGGCCGCTGAGCATCTTGAGGGTGGTGGTCTTGCCGGCGCCGTTGGGCCCCAGGAAGCCCACCATCTCGCCGGGCTCCACCGTGAAGCTCACCTGCTTGACGGCCTCCACATCGCGGGTGCGGCGCTTCAGCAGGTGGCGCAGGGTGCCCGCCAACCCCGGCTGCTTGTCGGCGATGCGGAAGGTCTTGCCGAGCGCCTCACAGCGGATGATCGCCATGGGGGCGACGGTAGCAAGGGGTCTGGCCGGTTTCAGCCTTGGTCGTTGGGCTCCGCCCCCGTGAGAGCCGCCGCGAAGGCCGCGGCGCGGAAGGCGTCATCGCTCCGCAGGTAGCGGGCCAGGGGGGTGAGCTGGAAGGCGGTGGATTCCTCCTGGCCCGCGAGCCAACCGCGCCGCACCAGGTCGTAAAGCAGGTCTTTCGCCTCCTCCAGGTCCATGCCGAGGGCATCCGCCAGCTCTCGGGGCGAGGCGTGGCCGTCTTCCACCAGCACGAGCACCTCGAGGTCGTCAAAACTCAGGGTGTGGGCAAAGGGTTGATCCATCGGTGCTGGGTGCCCCTCCCCGGGCGGTGGCTGAGGGGTGCTCCCAGCATGGCGCTGTGGCCGAGCTTGGGAATGCTGAGGGGAAAGAACGGAGAGGATGGACATGGCCACATCTGAACTCCCACCCAGCCCCCCACCTGTTGGTGCTCGTCCGCCAGGTCTGATCCAGCGGTACCGGGAGGAGCTCCAGGCCCGCCACTACGCCCGCCGGACGGTGGAGACTTATGAGCAGTGGCTGCGACGGTTTCTGCGTTTTCATCGCCTGCGCCATCCGCGGGAGATGGGCAGTGCGGAGGTGAACGCTTTTCTCACCCACCTGGCGGTGCAGGGTCAGGTGAGCGCCTCGACGCAGAACCAGGCTTTGTCAGCGCTGCTGTTTCTGTATCGGGAGCTGCTGGAGCGGGATCTGGATCTGGAGGGAGTGGTGCGGGCTCGAACACGCCTGCGGCTGCCGGTGGTGATGAGCGTGGAGGAGGTACGGGCCGTGCTGGAGCAGCTGGATGGAGTGGAGGCCTTGGTGGCGGGCGTGCTGTATGGGGGAGGGCTTCGCCTGATGGAAGCGTTGCGGTTGCGGGTGCATGACCTTGACGTTCAGCACCTGCAGATCACGGTGCGCGATGGCAAGGGCGGCAAGGATCGGCGCACGATGTTGCCTGCGCGTGTTGCGGAGAAGCTACAAGCCCATCTACAAGAGGTGCAGCGGTTGCATCGCCAGGATCTCGCCGATGGCTATGGCAGGG
>JBIKTO010000446.1:0-2642 GCA_044348065.1 Cyanobium sp. | reverse complement strand
CCCACCGACAGGTTCGAGCGTTGCGTCAGCACCTCCGAGATCAGGCAGAGGCGGGCTGCATCCTCCAGCGAGAGGTTGGCGCGGGCGATGTTATCGAGGGGTGGTTTGCCGTATTTGCTTTCGCCGATCTGCAGGTACGGCATCTCCGCGGTGGCCTGGATGGCGTTGCCCTGCGCATACACCAGAAACAAGCCGTGCGGTTCGCTGCCGATCTGGCCGGCCAGCAGGAAGGTGGCCGCGCCGTTGGCTCCGCTTTCCTTCAAGGCCGCGGCGTTTTCCTTCTGCACATCCACGCTCACCCGGCCCACATAGGCCGCCGCCTCGAACAAATAATCGCAATGGCGCAGGTCGCGGCCGGCGCTGGCGGCCTGCTCCGCGGGGCGCTCCAGGTCGCGGCGGATCCAGTTCACCACCGCCTGGGTGGTGGCCAAACTGCCGGCCGCCAGCAGCACAAACAAGCGATCCGGCGCCGGCTGGAACGCATACATCTTGCTGTAGGTGGAGATGTAATCAACGCCGGCATTGGTGCGCGAATCCGAGACCAGCACCAGGCCCTTCTCCAGCCAGTAGCCGATGCAGTAGGTCATCGCCGCGATTCCGTCTCGATTGCTTCGACCCTAGCCGGCGCCTGGCTTCACAGCTCCTTCGGGCCGTCCGGCTCGCCCAGCTGGGTGAGCGCCAGCTGGCGCATCGTTTCGCCCCAGGCGCCGCACAGCGCCGCACCCGTGACCACCACCACGATCCCCAGCGGCCGCCACGGCCGGACCGGTTCCCCCGGCGCCCGCGCCGCCCGGTGCACCAGCAGCAGCAACACGCCCGCCACCAGCGCCGCCAGGCTGCTGCTCACCACAATCCGCCGCCGGTCCACCCGCAGCTGGCGGCGCGGCCGGTAGCCGGCGGGATGGGGCAGGGGCATGGCCGCCGCTTGCGATCAGGGGGTGGAGGTTTCGCTCGGGGCATCCCCGGGCAGAACCACAGTCTGCCCACTCGCAGGGAACCAGGCCGCCTCCAGCTGTTTCATCAGCACATAAAACGCCGGCACCACAAACAGGCTCAGCACCGTGGCCACCAGCAGCCCGCCGAAGATCACCGCCCCCAACGACCGCTGGCTCAAGGCCCCCGCACCGCTCGCCACCAGCAGCGGGAAGAAGCCCGCCAGCGCCGCCATCGCCGTCATCAGAATCGGCCGCAGCCTTGAACTGGCCGCCCCCAGCGCCGCCTCGCTCGCCGTCAGCCCCTTTTCCATCCGCTGGTTCGCCAGATCCACGATCAAGATGCCGTTCTTCGCCGCCAGGCCGATCAACGTCACCAGGCCCACCTGCGCATACACGTTGTTCACCTGACCCCGCATCACCAGAAACGCCAGCGCGCCCAGCATCGCCAGCGGCACCGTCATCAGGATGATCAGCGGGTCGATGTAGCTGCCGTACTGGGCCGACAGCACCAGATACACCACCACGATGCCCAGGGCAAACACCAGGGCCGCCAGCGAACCCGCCTGCACTTCCGAGCGCGTCAGCGCCGACCAATCCGAGCCGATGTTGCTGAAATTCAGGCGCCGGAACGTGTCCATCAACGCATCGATCGCCTGGCCGCTGCTGCGGCCCATCGCCTCCATCCCCTGGATCAGCACCGTGCGGTACAGGTTGAAGTGGCTGATGATCGGCGGGGCGCTATCCAACCGGGCGCTCACCACATTCGAGAGCGGGATCTGTTTGCCGCTGCGGTCCTGCACATACAGGCTGCCCAGCGATTGCACCAGATCGCGGCGGTCGCCCTCCGCCTGCACGTACACCTGCCGGTATTGCTGATCCTCATAGGTCTGATTCACAAAACTCCCGCCCGTCAGGGTGCCCAGGGCCTTCATCGCATCGCCGTAATCGATATTCAGTGAGGCCATCCGATCGCGGTTCACATCCAGCCGCCACACCGGCGCATCACTGATGAACTGGCTGTACAGATTGCCGAAATTGCCGGTGGCCTTCGCCGTGGCCATCAGCTTCTCGCCCATCTGGGCCAGGTCCGTGGGGCTGTAGCCGCCATTGCTCAGGTCGTTGAACTGGAACGACAGGCCGCCCTGGGCGCTGAAGCCCGGCACCGCCGCCGGCGACTGGGCCATCACCAACGCCCCATGGATGCCGCGGAACTCCTTGTTCAGCCTGGCGATGATCTCCTGCGCCGATTGGCCCGCACCGCCCCGCTCATCGATCGGCTTCAGGCCGAAGAAGAACAGCCCCTGGTTCAGCGAACCGCCGTTGAAGCCCGCCCCACCCACGATCTCGCCGGAGACGATCTCTTTCTCCTTCGCCAGGATCGCCTGGGTTTTGCGGGCCACCTCCATCGTGGCCTCGATCGACGCCTGCGGCGCCAGCTGGATGATCCCCAGTCCGTAGCCCTGGTCTTCCGTGGGCACGAAGCCGCTCGGCACCGCGCTGAAGGCGATGCCTGTGAGCACCACGCCGCCCAGCAGCACCAACGCCACCAGCCGCCGCAGCCGGATCACCTGCGTCAGCAACCGCTGGTAGCCCGCCGCCAGCCGCTCAAAGCCCGCATTGAAGGCCGTGAAGATCGGCATCAGGAACGTACCCACCACCGCCCCCACCAGCCCCAGCAACAGCCACGCGAGCCAGCCGCCTGCCATC
>JBIKTO010000077.1:0-8382 GCA_044348065.1 Cyanobium sp. | reverse complement strand
CCAGGATGGCGTTGGCCTCCGGGGCGCTGCCGGTGTTCACCGAGCAGTAGCCGCCGGCCTCGATGATCCGGTCCAGGGCGAAGCGATCCACCGCCAGATCCTGCAGGGGCGGGAAGGCCCGGGCCCGGAAGGGTTCGAGCGTGAGGGTGGCGCCGTCGGCGAATTCGCGCAGATAGAGCTGGCAGACCGTGGTGAGGGCCCGTGGTCCGTGGGCCTGGCCGTTCACCAGGAAGCCGCAGGAGCCGCAGATGCCCTCGCGGCAGTCGTGCTCGAAGCCCACCGGCCGCAGGCCCTGGGCGATCAGGCGCTCGTTGAGCCCATCGAGGGCCTCCAGCAGCGACAGGTCGGCGGACACCCCCTCCAGCCGATGGACCTCGAAGCCGCCGCCCTCGCCGGGACCGGCCTGGCGCCAGATGCGCAGGGTGAGGGAGAGGCGGCGGCTCATCGGTAGCTGCGCTCGCTGGGGGAGATCGCGGTGTAGGAGAGCGGCTCGCTGTGCCGGCGCGGCGCGCTGCCCGGCACATGCTCCCAGGCCGCGATGTGGGCGAAGCGCTCGTCATCGCGGCGGGCCTCGCCCTGCTCGCTCTGGTGTTCCTCGCGGAAGTGGGCGCCACAGGATTCCTCCCGTGCCAGCGCATCCCGCAGCATCAGCTCCGCCAGGGCCAGGAAGTCCTCCAGGCGCAGCGCCTTCTCCAGCTCCCCGTCGATCGGCGTGCCGGGATCGGGGAGGGCCAGGTCGGCGCGAAAGGCCGCTGTGAGCTCCGCCAGATCCCGCAGGGCCCGCTCCAGGCCGGGACCGCTGCGGCTGATGCCGCAGCTGGCGATCATCAGGGCGCCGAGGTCGCGATGGAAGGCATCCACCGGGCGGCGGCCGGCGATCGCCCGCAGGGCCGCGATGCGGTCCGCCACGGCCTGCAGCGCGTCGCGACAGGCGGGGTGATCCGCCGGGATCTCGCAGTGGGGCTGCCCCGCCAACCAGGCGGTGACCGTGGCCGGAGCGATGAAATAGCCATCGGCCAGACCCTGCATCAGGGCGCTGGCGCCGAGGCGGTTGGCGCCATGCTCCGAGAAATTGGCCTCCCCGAGCACGAACAATCCCGGCACGGTGCTCATCAGCTGGTAGTCGACCCACAGGCCCCCCATCGTGTAATGCGGGGCGGGGTAGATGCGAAACGGGGTGTGGCGCGGATCCTCGCCGGTGATCCGCTCATACATCTCCAGCAGGTTGCCGTAGCGGGCTTCGATCGCCGCCACCCCCTCCCGGCCGATCGCCTCCGCCAGGTCGAGGTACACGGAGCGGCCGCCCGGCCCGACGCCGTGGCCCGCCAGGCAGAGCTCCCGGGCGCGACGGGAGGCCACATCGCGGGGCGCCATGTTGCCGTAGGCGGGATACAGGCGCTCCAGGAAGTAGTCGCGCTCCGCCTCCGGGATCGCCGCCGGCGGACGGTCGTCGCCGGGGCGGAGCGGCACCCAGAGGCGGCCGTCGTTGCGCAGGCTCTCACTCATCAGGGTGAGCTTGCTCTGGCCGGGATCACCGCTGGGGATGCAGGTGGGATGGATCTGGGTGAAGCAGGGATTGGCGAGGAAGGCGCCGCGGCGATGGGCGGCGAGGATCGCGCTGGCGTTCGACTTGACCGCGTTGGTGGAGAGGAAATAGACGTTCGAATAGCCGCCCGTGGCCAGCAGCACCGCCTGGGCGGTGTGGGCCTCGAGGGCGCCGCTCAGCTGGTGGCGGCACACCACACCGCGGGCCACCCCATCCACGGTGATCAGATCGAGCACATCGCGGCGGCAGAGCAGCTCCACCTGGCCGGCCGCCACCTGGCGCATCAGGGCCTGGTAGGCGCCATAGAGCAGCTGCTGGCCGGTCTGGCCGCGAGCGTAGAAGGTGCGGCTCACCTGGGCGCCGCCGAAACTGCGGGTGGCGAGGGTGCCGCCGTACTCGCGGGCGAACGGCACCCCCTGGGCAACGCAGTGATCGATGATCGCGCCGCTGATCTCGGCGAGGCGGTAACAACCGGCTTCCCGGGCGCGGAAATCA
The DNA here is from genome assembly GCA_044348065.1 of Cyanobium sp. Lineage (GTDB taxonomy): Bacteria > Cyanobacteriota > Cyanobacteriia > PCC-6307 > Cyanobiaceae > Cyanobium. The sequence continues at coordinate 6,341 of JBIKTO010000077.1, read as the reverse complement.
CCGCCCTTCACCGTGTCGCGGAAGAGGCGCTGCACGCCGTCGCCATCGTTGGCGTAGTTCCTGGCGGCGTTGATGCCCCCCTGGGCCGCCACCGAATGGGCCCGCCGCGGACTGTCGTGATAGGTGAGCAAGCGCACCTGGTAGCCCTGTTCCGCCAGGGTGGCGGCGGCGGAAGCCCCGGCCAGGCCGCTGCCCACCACCAGCACCCGCAGACGCCGCTTGTTCTGCGGACTGATCAGCGGCAGCTCGGCCCGGCAGCGCTGCCAGGCGGACTCCACCGGGCCGGAGGGCAGACGCGGATCGAGGGCCATCAGGCCCCCCCCCGCAGGGCGAGGGCCAGGGGCAGCAGGGTGAAGCCGGCCCCGAGGGCCAGGGCGAGCCAACGCCCGGCGGCGCGGATGGGTGCCGCGTTGGTGGGCTCCAGCAGGCCGAGGCTGCGGTGGGCGCTCTCCACCCCATGCAACAGGTGCAGCCCCACGGCCAGGCCGGCGGCCCCGTAGAGCGCCAGCGCCACGGGGGAGGCGAGGGCGGCCAGGGTGGCCGCCAGCTCGGCGCCGGCGGCGGGGCGGTGCAGGCGCAGCTGGGCCAGGTGCACCGCCAGGAAGAGGAGCAGCAGGCCGCCGCTCCAGGGCAGCCAGCGCCCCGAGCGGGAGACCAGCGCTTCGAGGGCGCCGCTGCGCCGGCTCACGCGGGCGCCGGGCACGGGTCCGCGGGCGGCGGCATGGCGCCAGGAGCGCAGCAGGCTCAGCAGCGGATGCAGCAGCAGGGCCGCCGCCAGGGCCAGCTCCACGGCGGGCAACCACAGCTGGCGATGCAGTGCCGCCGCCCACCCCTCGAAGGCCGCGGGGGAGAGCAACGCCAGCGACACTCCCAGCAGGTGCGCCACCAGAAACAGCACCAGCAGCAGGCCGCTGACGGCGATCACCGGGGTGGAATCGCAATGGGGAAGGATGTTCCGACAATGACACCCGGCCGTGCGTCTGTCGCGCCCCTCCACCTATTTCTGTGTCTTTCTCACGCTGCTGAACGACCGGCTGGGGGAGAGCATCGTGTTTCCGCTGCTGCCCTTCCTGCTGGCGGACCTCAGCCGTGACGCCCGCACCCTCGGCCTGCTCACCGGCGCCTACGCCATCGCCCAGTTCAGCTGCACGCCCCTGATCGGCGCCCTCAGCGACCGCTTCGGCCGTCGGCCGGTGATCGCCCTCTGCGTGGCCGGCTCGGTGCTGGGGCTGGGATTGTTCGCCGTGACGATCAGCGTCCCCTGGGGGCTGGGCTTCCCGGCGGCGAACGCCGCCGGCCTGCCCCTGGCGCTGCTGTTCCTGGCCCGGATCATCGATGGCGTCAGCGGCGGCACCGCCGCCACCGCCACCGCCGTGCTGGCGGACATCACGCCAGCGGCGACCCGGGCCCGGGCCTTCGGCCTGGTGGGGGTGGCCTTCGGCCTCGGCTTCGTGCTCGGCCCCTTCCTCGGCGGCGTGCTGGCGGAACGGGCCCTGAACCTGCCGCTGCTGGTGGCGGTGGCGGTGGCGCTGGTGAATCTGGTGCTGGTGCTCACCCTGCTGCCCGAAACCCATCCGGCCGCGGCCCGCCTGCCGATGCCCCGCAAACGGGAGCTCCAGCCCTTCCACCCCCTGGGGCGGGTGTTCACCAACCCGCGCATCCGCCGCCTGGCGGTGGCCTTTTTCCTGTTCTTCCTCGCCTTCAGCGCCCTCACCGGCGTGCTGGTGCTGTTCCTGCAGCGGAGCTTCGGCTGGGGCCCGGGCCTCACCTCCATGGCGTTTCTGGTGGTGGGCGTGGTGGCGATGGTGGTGCAGGGGGGGCTGATCGGTCCGCTGGTGAAGCGCTTCGGCGAATGGCGACTCACCCTGGCGGGGATCGGCTTTGTGATCAGCGGCTGCCTGCTGATCCCGCTGGCCCGGCCCGAGGTGGCCCAGGCCCAGGTGTTCAGCGCCGTGGGCCTGCTGGCCGTCGGCACCGGCCTGGTGACGCCCTGCCTGCGCAGCCAGGTGTCACGCCGGCTGGATGACGGCGGCCAGGGGGCAGCCCTGGGCAGCCTTCAGGGCCTGCAGAGCCTGGGCAGCTTCCTGGGGCCGCCCCTGGCGGGGCTGGCCTTCGAGGGGCTGGGTGAGCGCAGCCCCTTCTGGCTGGCGATCCTGCTGCTGGTGGGCGTGCTGCTGCTGGTGGGCGGGGGCGGGGAGCGGATGTCGCCAGGGCGACAGGCCTGAATTGCTACGGTCGCTTCAACTGGTGTCTCCCTTCTCCGACAGGGGAGCAGGGCCGGATCCCAGGAACGCCAGGACGCAGAACCGATGAGCAGCGCCACCCAGCCGGCCGGCGCCCCCGGCTCCGCCCCAGCCGCCGCCGGCGAGGCGCGGGCGCCGCTGGGGGCGGATCTCTACATCAACCGCGAACTCAGCTGGCTGGCGTTCAACCACCGCGTGCTGGCCCAGGCCCTGAACGAATACACGCCTCTGCTGGAGCAGGCGAAGTTCAGCGCCATCTTCAGCAACAACCTCGATGAGTTCTTCATGGTGCGGGTGGCCTCGCTGAAGTCCCAGCTCGAGGCCGGCATCACCAGCCGCAGCGACGACGGTCTCACCCCCCTGGAGCAGCTGGAGGCGATCCAGGAACGGCTGCGGCCGCTGCTGGAACTGCAGCAGCAGCACTATCGCTACGCCCTCAAGAGCCACCTGGCGGAATACGGGGTGTACCTGCTCGATTACCAGCGGCTGAACCAGCGGCAGAAGGCCTGGGCTGACACCTATTTCCGCACCTCCATCTTTCCGGTGCTCACACCGCTGGCGGTGGACCCGGCCCACCCCTTCCCGTTCATGAGCAACCTCAGCCTGAACGTGGCGGCCCTGATCCGCGACCCGGACACCGGCCAGCAGCAGTTCGCGCGGGTGAAGGTGCCCCAGAAGGTGCTGCCACGCTTCGTGCCGATTCCCAACGACCTCTGCGAGCGCCACCCCAGGCCGGTGTTCACAGCGGTGCCGCTGGAGCAGCTGGTGGCTTTCAACCTGCAGGTGCTTTTCCCCGGCATGGTGATCGAAGGGCATTACTTCTTCCGCGTCACCCGCGACGCCGATCTGGAGCTGCGCGACCTGGAAGCGGACGACCTGATGGAGGCCCTGCAGGAGGGGCTGCGCAAACGGCGCATGGGGGGGGAGGTGGTGCGGCTGGAGGTGGCCGATGAGATGCCGGAGGAGGTGGTGCAGCTGCTGATGGAGGGGCTGGAGGTGGAGCCGGAGGACCTGTACCGGATCAACGGCCCCCTCGGCCTCGACGACCTGATGAGCCTGCTGGCGATCCCCCTGCCCCAGCTCAAGGCGCCGCCCTGGAAGGGGCGCACGGTGCCGGTGCTGGCCCGGGCCCAGCGCAGCCTGCTGGAGGATGGCTCGATCAAGGAGGAGGAATTCGAGAGCATCTTCCGGGTGCTGCGGCGGGGCGATGTGCTGCTGCACCACCCCTACGACCTGTTCGCCACCTCGGTGGAGGAATTTCTCAACCAGGCCGCCGATGATCCGGCGGTGCTGGCGATCAAGATGACGCTGTATCGCACCTCCAAGGATTCACCCGTGGTGGCGGCTTTGATCCGCGCCGCCGAGAATGGCAAGCAGGTGATGGCCCTGGTGGAGCTCAAGGCCCGCTTCGACGAGGACAACAACATTCAATGGGCACGCCAGCTGGAGCGCTCCGGTGTGCATGTGGTGTATGGCGTGCTGGGCCTGAAGACCCACACCAAGGTGGCCCTGGTGGTGCGGCGCGAGAAGGAGAAGCTGCGCAGCTACGCCCACATCGGCACGGGCAACTACAACTCCCGCACCTCCAACCTCTACACCGATCTCGGCCTGCTCACCGCCCGCGAGGACTTCGGCCAGGATCTGGTGGAGCTGTTCAACTACCTCACCGGCTTTTCCAAACAGCAGAGCTTCCGCAAGCTGCTGGTGGCGCCGGTCACCCTCCGGCGGGGCATGGAGGCCCTGATCCGCCGCGAAATCGATCACGCCAGGGCCGGTCGGGGTGGCCACATCCGCGCCAAGATGAACGCGATGGTGGATCCGGCGATCATCGCCCTGCTGTACGAAGCCTCCCAGGCTGGCGTCAGGATCGAATTGGTGATCCGCGGCATGTGCTCGCTGCGCCCCGGACTGGCGGGGGTGAGCGAGACGATCACGGTGCTGAGCGTGATCGGCCGCTTCCTCGAACATTCGCGCTTGTTCTGGTTTGCCAACGGCGGCGACGCGGAGTTGTTTCTCGGCAGCGCCGATTGGATGCCGCGCAACCTCGATCGTCGGGTGGAGGCGGTGGCCCCGGTGGAAGACCCGCGCCAGCGACGGCAACTGGAAATGCTGATGCAGCTTTACCTGGAAGACACCACGGCCTGGGTGATGAACAGCGACGGCCAGTTCAGCCAGCGCCAGCCCGAAGGCGAGCCCTACTCGACCCAGGCGGCGCTGATGGAACGCTGGCGGGGCGGATTCATCGGCGACCTCAGCGCGGGGGGCGGGGCAGGGTAGCCACCATCACCAAAGGCCAGATTGGCGGGACGCAATACAGGAAATCTTCGGGTTTGTAGCGTTGCCTGGCCGCCAGTAGTGCTACATTCCGGCCAAATTCATTCGGAGGCCTGGGGTGATGGGGACACCTCTGCATTCCGCTTCTCCCGGATCGGGCCCTGCGGCCCTGTCTGGCAAGGAGCCCACGCTGTCCCGAGCGTCCAACACTTTCGCGGCGGCCCAGAAGCTTGCCGCCCGCAATGCCGGCCGGGTGAGTGCCGATTCGATCGGCTGGTATCTGAGCACCATCGGCCGCGTGCCTTTGCTCACACCAGCGGAGGAGATCGAGCTCGCCCACCATGTGCAGAGCGGCAAGCGCCTGCTGGAGATTCCAGCCGAGCAGCGCACCACCAAACAGAACCGCCAGATCCGCATGGGCCAACGGGCCCGCGACCGGATGATGGCGGCCAACCTGCGCCTGGTGGTGAGCGTGGCCAAGAAATATCAGAATCAGGGGCTCGAACTCCTGGATCTGGTGCAGGAAGGGGCCATCGGTCTGGAGCGCGCCGTCGACAAGTTCGATCCGGCGATGGGCTACAAATTTTCCACCTATGCCTACTGGTGGATCCGTCAGGGCATGACGCGCGCCATCGACAACAGCGCCCGCACGATCCGGCTGCCGATTCACATCAGCGAGAAGCTCTCCAAGATGCGTCGCGTCAGCCGCGAGCTCTCCCATCGCCTCGGCCGCCAGCCGAACCGGCTGGAGCTGGCCCATGCCCTCGGCACCACGCCGGAGGAGCTCGAGGAGCTGATCTCCCAGAGCGCCCCCTGCGCCTCGCTCGACGCCCATGCCCGCGGTGAGGAGGATCGCAGCACCCTGGGCGAGCTGATCGCCGATCCGGCGAGCAACGAGCACTTCGACTCGATGGATCGCCACCTGCAGAAGGAGCACCTGGGCACCTGGCTGTCCCAGCTGAATGAGCGGGAGCAGAAGATCCTCAAGCTGCGCTTCGGGCTGGAGGGCAGCGAGCCGCTGACCCTGGCGGAGATCGGCCGCCAGATCAACGTGTCCCGCGAGCGGGTGCGCCAGCTCGAGGCCAAGGCGATCATGAAGCTGCGGCTGATGAGCAACCTGCAGCAGGCCGCCTGAGCGTGCCCCCGGCCCTTCCCTCCGCTTGAGTCTCCAGCTTCTCGGCATCGCCGCTGTCGTCGGCTGGCTCGCGGGCCTCAGCGGCCTGGCGCTGCTGGTGCGCAGCCGTTGGCCGCAGCAGCGGGAGTGGAGCCGCAAGGTGGTGCACATCGGCGCCGGCCTGGTGCTGCCGCTCGCCTGGGGCTTCGGCCTCAGCCGCTGGATCGCGGCGCCCGCCGCCGGGGTGGTGACGCTGCTGGCCCTGCTCAACCACCGCCGGCGGATCCTGCCGGCGATCGAGGACATCGACCGTCCCAGCTACGGGACGGTCGGCTACGGCGCCTCGATCACCCTGCTGCTGCTGCTGGGCTGGCCGGCCCAGGCTGCGGCTGTGTGCGCGGGGGTGCTGGTGATGGCCTTCGGGGATGGTCTGGCCGGGCTGATCGGCCCGATCTGGGCCAGTCCGAGCTGGACGGTGCTGGGCCAGCGCCGCTCCCTGCTGGGCACCACCGTGATGGGGGCGGCAAGCCTGGCCACCCTGGCGGGCCTGGCGGCCTTCTGCCGGGCCCAGGGGCTGGCGGCCCCGGAGCTCGGGGCCCTGGCGCTGATCGCCGCGGTGGCCGCGCTGGTGGAGCAGCTGGCGATCGGCGGCCTGGACAACCTCACGGTGCCGCTGGTGGTGGCGGCGCTGTGGCAGCGGCTGGCCTAGG
>JBIKTO010000445.1:0-2659 GCA_044348065.1 Cyanobium sp. | reverse complement strand
CGCGGCGTCGAGGTGGACCTGCGCCGCAACCGCCAAGGCCAGGTGTGGGTGATGGGCGACCTGCCGCCCGGCGGTGAGCCGCCCCCCCTGGAGTTGCGCCTGCGGGTGCTGGAGCGCGGCAACCTGAGGCTCTGGGGCTTCTCCGCCGACCGGCTGCGGCCGCTCAGCGTCCGCGTCGCCGGCCAGGCCGACCTGGGGCTGCGGCGGCGGCAGCTGGAGCTGCGGGCCCGCGCCTGGGCCCCCGGCCTGGCGGGCAGCGCCGCCCTGCAGGGCGGTGGCAACTGGCAGCGGCAGCGCTGGCAGGCGCTGGTGGAACCCGAGGGCTTGCCGATCCAGGTCCTGCGACCGCTGCTGCCCCCCCAGGGCCGGCTCGAGGGGCGGCTCCACGGCCAGGTGCGGCTCAGCCTGGAGCGGGGGATGGGGGGCTGCCGGGGCGCGGTGCGGATCGATGATCTGCTCTGGCAGCCCCTGGGGGGCGGCCAGCCGCTGCGCAGCGAGCGGGCGCCCCTGGCCTGCCGCGACGGCGAGCTGCTGCTGGCGGACAGCCCCTGGCGCTACGGAGACTGGCGGGGCCGGGTAGCAGGGCGCCTGAATCGGCAGTGGCGCCTGGCGGCGCGCCTCGAGGCCCTGCCACCGCCCGGGAATCCGCTGGGGCCCTGGCCGATCCGGGGCAGCCTGCAGGGCCGCTGGCGGGCCGGTGCCCTGCAGGTGAGCCGGCTGGAGGGGCGCCGCGGCTCCTCCTGGCTGCGCGCCGAGGGCCGCCTCGGCAACCGCCTCGACCTGCGCGGTGGCTGGGTGCTGGAACCCGCGGAACTGCCGGGGGGTGAGCGGCTGCCCACCTGGCTGAAGGAACGACCCCTGCTGGGGGCGCTGCGACTCGAGGGCCGACTCGGTCGGCCCAGCCTGGCGGTGGACACCGCCCCCTCCCCGCTGGCCCTGATCGGCCCCTGGCGGGCGTCGCTGCGCTGGAGCGACGGCCTGCTGGGCCTGCAGCGCTTCGAGAGCCCGCTGCTGCGGGCCAGCGCCAGCCTGCCCCTGGCGTTCCAGGCCGGCCGGGGGCTGGTGCGCGGCCCGCTGGAGGCTCGCCTGGACCTGCGGCAGTTCCCCCTGCGGCGGCTGGATCCGCTGGTGGGCACCCAGCTGCGGGGCCTGCTCGACATCGAGGGCCGCCTGGCGGGTCCGCTGGAGGACCTGCAACCCGACCTGGCGGTGCGGGTGCGCGAGCCCGGGGCGGGGCCCCTGTGGCTGCAGGAGAGCTGGGCCGGGCGTCTGCAACGCGGCCGCCTCAGCCTGCGGGCCCTGGTCCCCGCGGCACCGGGGCGGCTGGAGGCCTGGCTCGACCGCCGCTGGCTGCCGGAGCGGATCGTGCTGGCGCGGCAGGGCGGCCAGCTGCAGCTGGCGGGCCAGCCGGAGGGCTACCGCTGGCAGGCCAGGGAGTTCCCCCTCGCCGGCCTCACCCTGGCCGCTGGCCCCCGCCAGCGCTACCGGCCCCTGCAGGGCACCTTGAGCGGCGCCGGCAGCCTGGGCCTCGAACCCCTGGCCTTCGCCGGCAGCGTGCGCCTGGCCGACCCCCGCTTCCTGGGCATCGCCGGCCGGGAGATCCGGGCCGATGTGCGCTACGCCGATCGCCGCTACGCGGTCCGTGGGGCGGTGGAGACCCTCGACCGGGGGCGGATCGACGCCCACCTGAACGGCAGCTGGAGCGGTCCCTTCCGGTTCGAGTTCCAGGCCCGCCAGCTGAGCGCCGGCCTCCTCCGGCAGGTGCTCGCCGCCTGGCCCCTCTGGCGGGGCGGCGCCGCCCCGGTCTGGCCCGGCGCCGCGGCCCTGGGGGAGGCGGCGATCCTCAGCGGCGGACGCAGCCTGGATGATCAGCTGCTGGCCCTGCAGGCCGCCCTGGAGCGGCTGGCGGAGCGCGACCGGCTGGAGCGGCGGGTGGACCGCCGCGACCTGCTGCGGCGGCTGCAGAGCCGCATCGACGCCGATCTCACCCTCACCGGGGCGGAGCTGGCCAGGGCTCAGGCCGATCTGAGCGCTCGGGGCCACCTCTGGCTCCGCCACCAGGACCGGGATCAGGCCCTGGCCGCCCGCCCGTTCACCCTGCGGCTGCGGGGACCGCTGCTGCAGGGCGAGGGGGAGTTCGACCTCTCGGGCGTGTCCCTGGCCCTACTGTCGCTGCTGACCCCGGTGCCCGAGGGCCTGCGGGGGGAATTGGCGCTCGGCGGTCGCTACCGGCTGGGGGGTCGGCGGCCGGAGCTGGATGTGAACCTGGCGCTGGTGGACACCCAGCTGGGGGATCGGCAGCTGCGGCTGGAGCGGGGCCGGATCGCGCTGGGGCCGGCCGGGGTGACGCTCGACCTGGCCCTGCGCTCCGCCGGCGCCGAGAACAGCGTGGACCTGGCGGGCACGGTTCCCCTCGATCCCCAGCGAGCGGGGCTGGAGCTGCGGCTGGCCAGCCGCGGCGATGGCCTGCGCTTCATCACCCGGCTGGCGGGCACGGCGGTGGCGGTGCAGCGGGGCAGCACCGACCTGCAGCTGCTGATCCGCGGCAGCCTGAGCGATCCGATCGCCAACGGCTTCCTGCGCCTGCGGGGCGGCGAAGTGGGGTTCGTCGGCCAGACCCTGCGGGAGGTGGAGGCGACGGTGCTGTTCGACTTCCAGC
>JBIKTO010000444.1:0-2664 GCA_044348065.1 Cyanobium sp. | reverse complement strand
GAGGAGCACTCCCCCGCCGGCCTGGATGGCACCGAGGTGATCCAGGCCGGGCCAGGGGCGCTGTGGTGCTGGTAAGTCTGGCGGAGCTGGGGGCGTCTCGCTGATGGCGGGGGCGCCTGGAGCGCCAGGAGTGGCAGGGGGCACAGGGGACGGGAGGCAACAGAGAGCCCAGGGCTCCCTTTACCAGTTCCACCCTGGCGGACCCAGTCGCGCTCACAGGCGCAGCCGGCGGCGCAGGCGGCGGCTCCAGGCCAGGGCGGCGGCAGCGCCGGCGAACGGCAGGGGGCCTGGTGCGGCGGGAATCGAAAGCGTCACCGGTCCGTCAGCGAAGCTGCCACCAAGGGGCACCTGCACCAGCACCGGAGCCGCTCCCAGCAGGCCCAGCAGTGGGCCCGTGCTGCCGGCTGAGATCGTTAAGCCGCCGCCAAAACGAAAATCGATCGCCTGGAGCACTTGGCGCGATCGGACATCGCCAGCGGCATTGGGGCTCCACCAATGCGCAATGAATCCCCCTGGCCATGGCACGGGGGTGCCCGCATGGCTACCTGTGGCTGTGAACAAGGGCGAGCTGTCATTGTTCACGTTGTCGCCGCTGAAAACCAGGGAGAGATCGGTATCCAACCTGGCGGGCATCCCAAAGGCGCCCATCGCAGTGGCAATCTCGGCGGAAGTGGTGGCGAACTCCAGTTGAAAATTGTCAATGCCGTTGCCGGCGATGGCATCGAAGTCTTCAGCGTCGCGGCGGGCGCTGATCACTCCGATTTGTGAATTCACCACAGAGCCCAGCGCCAAGCTGCCGAGGCTGGCATTGCCACAAGCCACACTCCGGATGATGATCTGGGCTTCGCCAGGGCCTGGCATCGAACCGAAACCACCAAATCCGTAGCGAGCCCCATAATCAGCCGGCAGCAACGCCAAGACGGCCGATCGGGCCACTGTTGTCACCCCGATCGACTCCTGGCAACCCCCCGAGTATCCGATCTGCAGATCTCCCGCCGCCCTTGCCTGTCGCACCGAGCCGATCAGGCTGGCGAGGATCAGGCAACCACCGATCAAGCCGCGATTCAGCGGTTTCGTGACGTGCAGGTTCATGGCAATTCCGAGCTACAAGATGGATTCAGATCATGATCTCTCACATCTTTTTCCCGATCACTCCGCCCACGCTGCCCTTCTCCTGGGCTGTCGGGCAGCGGCATGGCAGCCGAACAGATTGAAGTCCGATCGATCGTCCTGGCCCTCGCCTGCGGTGGGTGCGCCCGGCTCGTCCCCAGCCCGGCCAGGGGGCTCCAGGCCCCCACAATGGCCCCATGGCTAAGCACCGGCATGGCTGAACCTGAACGGCCTGCTGCGGCGCAGCCGCACGAGCGGCAGCGGGCGGCGCGAACCGTTCGCTGGGCGGCCCTGGCCTTCGCGCTGGTGGGCTTGGCGTTGCAGGTCTGGCGGCTGGAGGTGCTGCAGGCCTCGCTGGATCAGGGGATCTTCCTGCAGGTCATGGCCAACGGCCTGCGGGGGCATCCCTTCGAGAGCACGCTCTCGTCCCAGCTCTCCACCAACGTGATCCATGCCGGCCAGCAGCCAGCCCTGGGGTATCACCGGCTGGGCCAGCACTTCACGCCGATCCTGGTGCTGTGGATGCCGCTGGTGGCTCTGCTGGGGCCGTGGGCCCTGCCCCTGATTCAGGTGGGGCTGATGACCGCGGCGGGGCTGGTGCTGCATCGTCTCGCCTGCCAGCGCCTGGCGCCGGGCCCGGCCAGCTGGATCGCGCTGTCGTTCTTCGGCGCCAATGCGGTGCTCGGCCCCACCTGGGGAAACTTCACCGACCTCTGCCAGCTACCCCTGGCGATCTTCCTGTTGCTGCTCGGTCTGGAGCGCCGCTGCGGCTGGCAGATCGCTCTGGCGGCCCTGGCGGTTCCCCTGATCCGGGAGGACACCGGCGTTCTGCTGGTGGGGGTGGGCCTGTGGCTGGCGCTGCGCCAGCCGCGCCGCTGGCCCCTGGCCCTGGGGCTGGCGGTCTGGGGGGGCGGCTGGGTGCTGCTGGCCACCAATGGGCTGATGCCGCTGTTCAGCGAAGACAACGCCCGTCGCTTCATGGTCGAGAACTTCGGCCAGTACATCCAGGGTCAGGAGAAGGCCAGCAGCCTGGAGGTGCTGCGGCGGGCGCTGGCCCAGCCGGCGATCCTGCTGCGGGAGCTCGTCAGCCCCCCCCGGCAGACCCTCACCTATCTGGCGGGTCAGGGGCTGCCGCTGCTGTTCGTGCCCTTGATCAGTCTCGACGCCTGGCTGCTGATGGGCCTTCCCCTGCTGGGGCTGCTGCTGGCCCAGGGGTCCAACAACCCCCTCTCGATCCACATTCGCTACACCCTGCTGGTGGTGCCCGGGCTGTTCGCCGGCGCGATCCTTTGGTGGCAGCGCCACGCTGGCCTCTGGCAGCGGCGGCGAGTGCGACGGCTCTGGGCGGGCTGCCTGGCCCTCTCGCTGCTGTTCACGCTCACCGGCAACCCGAACCGCAGCCTCTCCTGGTTGATCCCCGACAGCGTCCGGCCGTGGGTGTACAGCTCGCCCCTGCGCCAGTGGCAGCACGGGCGCCAAGCCCGCTCCGTGTTGGCGGAGCTGCCGGCCATGGCGAGCGTGGCCGCCTCCACCCCCCTGATTCCCCCCCTGGCG
>JBIKTO010000443.1:0-2669 GCA_044348065.1 Cyanobium sp. | reverse complement strand
GAGCCAGGTGAAGAGAGGGGGCCGCCGCCAGGTCTGGGCGTCGATCACACCATGAACCCCCCCCGGCAGGCAGCGGGGCAGGTTTTCCGGCAGGCCGCCGCCGGTGATGTGGGCCAGGCCATGGAGGGGCACCCCGGCCGCCCGCAGCCCCTTCACCAGGTCGCCATAGAGGGTGGTGGGGGTGAGCAGCTGCTCGATCAAGGGCGGACCGGCCGGATCGAGCCGGGTCTCGGCCGTCACGCCCCCTCGGCTGAGGATGCGACGCACCAGGCTGAAGCCGTTGCTGTGCACACCGCTGCTGGCGACGGCGACGATCCGATCGCCGGCCACCACCTGCCGGCCGTCGATCCGCTCCTCCTCCTCCACCACCGCCACACAGAAGCCGGCCAGGTCGTAACGGCCGGCCGGATAGAAGCCCGGCATCTCGGCCGTCTCCCCACCGAGCAGGGCGCAGCCGCTGCGGCGGCAGCCCTCGGCGATGCCCTCCACCACCTCGGCCATCGCCTCAGGAGCCAGGCGACCGGTGGCGATGTAATCGAGAAACAGCAAGGGCTCGGCACCGCTGGTGATCACGTCGTTGACGCACATCGCCACCAGATCGATGCCGACGCCGTGGTGGCGACCGTGCTCCTGGGCCAGCTCCAGCTTGGTGCCCACCCCATCGGTGCCGGCCACGAGCAGCGGCCGGCGCATCCCGGCCGGCAGCCGGCAGAGGCCGCCGAAGCCCCCCAGTCCGCCCAGCACCTCCGGCCGGCGGGTGCTTTCCACGCTGGCCCGGATGCGGTCGACGAAGGCGCGGCCGGCCAGCACATCCACCCCCGCCGTGCGGTAATCCATCGGCCCTCGGCCCCGTGTCTCCCCCCGATCCTGCCCGCCCACGCCACCCCATGCAGGGGTCAATCCACAGATTGTCCCAGCAAATCATCAGCGGTGCTGATCTCATTGATCGGATCTGCTGATTGCCGCGCCGTCGCTCTGGGGCCGGCAAGGCCTGTGGCACAGGGGGGGCAGGGGTGTCGATGAAAAAAACTGATCAGTGATTCAAGACGATCTCGCCAACCAAAAACGCCGGCGCACGCCCTTAGCTTTGCCCTGTCGTGATTCTTGTTAGGAACCCGACCGGTCCATTCATCACCCTTCCGGCAGCTTCTTCGTTGCCGATCAAGTTGATGAATCAGCCCCTCTTCCCTCTCGGGATCAGCTGGGCTCTCGCTACCGCCGGTTTCCGCCCGTTATGCGTGCACCTCAACTCCTGGGCGCCGCCGCCCTCCTGATCACCAGTGCCGCCGGCATCGCTCCGGCCTCCGCTGGCAGCTTCCAAGCCACCACCCCCGCCTCGGTGGCCATCCTCGAAGCGAACCCCACCCCCACATGGGAAGATCGGTTCATCAGGCAGATTCCACCGGCCCCCCTCGCCCAGGGGCAGCAGATCGCCTCCGCCGTCGTCGCTACGGGCCAGGCCAGCTGGTACGGCCCCGGCTTCTATGGCAACCGCACCGCCAACGGTGAGCTGTTTCGCCCGGGCACCCTCACGGCCGCCCATCGCACCCTGGCCTTCGGTACCCGCGTGCGCGTCACCAACCTCCGGAACGGCCGCACCGCTGTGGTTCGCATCAATGACCGCGGCCCCTTCCACGGCGGTCGCATCATCGACCTGGCCCACGGCGCCGCCCAGGAGCTGGGTGTGATCGCCAGCGGCGTGGCCCAGGTGAAGCTCGAAGTGCTCGATTGATCCCCCGGGGGATTCCCAGGCCCATCCGCCAGATTGGCGGGTGGGCCTTTTGCTGTCTGAAGGGTGGATCTGCTCCGCACCGCCGCCGATCTGGCCCGCTGGCGCCGGAGCCAACCAGGCCAGCCCCTTCATTTCGTGCCCACGATGGGCGCCCTGCACGCAGGCCATGCCGCCCTGCTGCGGCGCGCCGCCGAACCCCGCGCCGCCGGGCCACCGCGGGTGCTGCTGAGCGTGTTCGTGAATCCGCTGCAGTTCGGTCCGGCGGAGGATTTCGAGCGCTATCCCCGCGACCTGGAGCGGGATGCCGAGCTGGCGGCCTCAGCCGGTGCCCACGCCCTGTTCGCCCCGGCCGTGGCGGAGCTTTACCCGCACGGCCCCGAGGAGATCACCCGGGTGCAGGCGCCGGCCTCCCTGCAGAGCAACCTGTGCGCCCGCACCCGGGCGGGGCACTTCGACGGGGTGGCCACCGTGGTCTGCCGGTTGCTGGCCCTGGCGCGACCCGCACGGGCCCTGTTCGGCGAAAAGGACTGGCAACAGCTGCTGATCCTGCGGCGGGTGGTGGCCGACCTCGGCCTGCCGGTGGTGCTGGAGGGGTGCGCCACGGTGCGCGAGGCGGACGGGCTGGCCCTCAGCTCCCGCAACCGTTATCTCGAGCCGCCGCAACGCCGCCGTGCCGCCACCCTGCCGGCCGCCCTGGCGACCGCGGGGGCGGAGCTGGCCGCCGGGGCCTCCGCGGAGCAGGCCCTGGCCGGCTGCCGAGCCCGGCTGGCCGCGGCCGGGCTGGCGGTGGACTACCTCGAGCTGGTGCAGCCGCATACATTGGCCGCCAGGCAGGGGCTGACGGGGCTGACCCTCCTGGCTGCCGCCGTCCACTGCGGCCCGGCCCGCCTGATCGATCACCGCTTCCTGATGAGCCGCTCCCCGATCGTCGCCATCG
>JBIKTO010000442.1:0-2671 GCA_044348065.1 Cyanobium sp. | reverse complement strand
AGGTAGGCGCGCAGGTGGGGGATCGAGAGGCTCTGGGTGAAGAGATCCCAGCGCTGCTGCTGGGCCTGGTCGCGGCGGCCCAGCTGATCGAGGGCGGCGATGCGGGCGTCGGCCCCATCCAGCAGCGCCAGGCCCGGCTCGCCCAGGGCGGAGGCCACGCTGGGGATCAGGGTCTCGAATTGGCTAAAGCCATTGGCGGCGATCAGCTCCAGCACCTGCTCGGCGAGGGCCCGCTCGAACACTGCCAGCAGGAGGCCGGTGCTGCAGGCACTGGACTCAAAGATGCCATTGGCGAGCTTGAGAAAGCCCACCAGTTGCTGTAAGGCTGTGGAGCTAAAGCGGGCAGGCTGAACAGTGATGGGATTTGCATCACCGTATTGAGGCGCGCCACGTCTGATCAACCCACAGTTTGACGGCACAATTGCAGCGGGCTTTCATGCTTCGACTGTTTGGGGCCTCAGGCGTCTCTGGCGGGCGTACCGAGCATCGGGCCATCCCCAGCGGCGAGTGCCGCCGCCGCCCCTGCACGCCATCCCAATCCGCCATAGCCTCACACCATGCCCGCCAGCGTCTCCGCCCCCGCCTCCGCGCCGAATCGCAGCCGCTGGATGCGCCTTGGCCACGACTGCATGGCGGCGTGCGACTGGGCCGGGGCAATCCGCGCCTATGGCCAGGGACTGCTGGAGCAGCCCCTGCTGGGCATGCATTACGCGACCAACCTGGAGCGGGTCCGAAATGAATGGCGCCAGGAGCGCCAGGCCATCAACCACCAGGGGCCGGCCCACACCCAAGTGGTGGTGGTGGCGGCCGAGCTCAGCCACAACGCCGCCGGCCGCGCGTTCACGCTGGCGCAGCTTTACCAACATCTTGGTCATCCGGTGGCGCTACTGGGCAGCCACTTTCCCCAGTGGGGCCGACAGATCTGGGAGCCAATCCAAACAGCAGTGCTGGCAGCGCAGCTTCCGGTGCACACCTTTGTGGCGGAGCACGAACCCCGCTACGTGGAGCAGGCCTTTGAGTTGGTGCTCCAGCGTCCGGCTGATCTGGTTCACCTGAGCAAGCCAAGGCTGCCGGCGGTGGTGCTCGGCCTTCTCTACAAGTTGCTCTGGGGGGCGGCGGTGTTGGTGGACATCGACGATGAGGAGCTGTGCTTTGTGGGCGAGCGCGAGCCGATCACGCTCGATGGCCTCAAGCGGCTGTGCCACGGGCTGCCGGAACCGCGCGAGCTGATGGGGCCGCTGTGGACGCGGCTGGCGGTGGATCTAGCCCAGCGGTTTGATGGAATCACAGTGGCCAATGTGCCTCTTCAGCAGCGCTATGGCGGCACGGTGATCCCCCATGCCCGCGACCCGCAGCAGCTCAGGCCCGCTACCCCTGCAGAGAAGTTCGCATCCCGGCATTACTTCGGTGTGCCGCTGGTGGCGAAGGTCGTGCTCTTTTTCGGTACCCCCAAGCGCCACAAGGGGCTGTTGTCCCTGGCCAGGGCTGTGGCTCAGCTACCGCAGTCGCTGTACCCGCAGCTGGTCGTTGTAGGTGTCTTTGCCCCGGAAGATAGGGATCTGCAGCAGGAGCTGGAAATGCTCCTGCCCCAAGGGCGATTGCGGCTGCTGGGAGACCAGCCGTTTGAACAGGCGCCAAGGGTGCTGGCATTGGCTGACCTGGTGGTGCTGTTGGGCGAGGGGGATGTGGCGGCGTTTCAGAGCCCGGCGAAACTCAATGACGCACTGGCCATGGGGCTCACGGTGCTGGTCAGCGAGACAGCGCCTTTGCGTCCCCTGCTGGAGCAGGGACTGGTGCTGCCGGCCCACCCCCGGTTCCTGGTGGACCAGTTGCAGCGATTGCTGATGGATGACAAGGCGTTGCAGACCCAAGGTGATCGAGCACGCCATGGTTTTCTTGGATCCCTGGCCACCGCACCAGTGGCGGCGCAACTAAGCGGAGTCGCCCTGCAGGCACTGGCTGATCCGAAGCCCGCGGATGGGCAGATGGTTCATGCGCTGGAGAGCCTTCGACCGTCCATCTCCAGCCCTTTGATGGCCTATCGCTATCAATGGTGGAATGATCATCTGATTGATTGGATAGCACTGCATCAGATGCAGCGTGATCCAGAGTTGGTGAGCATTGTGATGCCTGTTTATGGCGATCCAGAGGAGCTGGATGGCTGTCTCAAATCACTTTTACAGGCGCACACAAAGTTGCGCTGGGAGTTAATTGCCGTCATGAATGATGCGGCTGATGATAACCGTAATGTGATTACTCGATATCAGCGGGTAGACGGCAGGATCAAAGCTCTCTGGCCGGGGGAAAACGTACAGTTTGCACTGGGTTGCAACCTTGGCTTCGCTGCCACTCAAGGCTCATGGGTTGTATTTCTCAACAATGACTGCCGGGTGAGACCTGGCTGGCTTGATGGCTTGATATCACCTCTGCAGCTGGATGTCTCGGTGGCCGGAGTACAGCCGCGATTGCTCAAGCCGGATGGCACTGTGCAGTCGCTGGGCGTTGTGTTTCGAGATGGTCAAACTCTTGGCTATCCGCTGTATGGAGGACTTGATGGTCAGCTGTGCTGCACGCTAAGGGATCACCACCTTCAAGCCCTGACCGGAGCCTGTCTGGCATTGCGCGCTGTCGATGTTGCAGCGGTTCATGGATTTAATGCTAGTTTTCTAAA
>JBIKTO010000441.1:0-2672 GCA_044348065.1 Cyanobium sp. | reverse complement strand
GCAGCTTCGGCTCCATCGTCGAGTTGCGCGGTGCAGGCATGGTGGTGACGCAGCCGACCGACTCGACACCGTTCAACCTCACCGGCGGAAGTCTGACCGACTTCTCTTTTTCTGCATTCGGCAGAATCAGTGTCCTCAATGTTGCTAGCAACATCTTCATGTCGGCGGCTCTGTTCTGGACTCTCACCAAGGCGGAAGCCTGGCATGACATTTACATGGTGGCAGCGGCGGGCGATGACGTCATGACCGGTACCGAAAGAGCTGATTTCATCGAGGGCTGGTCGGGCTCCGACGTCATCACCGGAGCTGCTGGTAACGATCGGATCTGGGGCAATACCGGATCAGACTTCCTCTATGGCGGGGCGGACAGCGATATTCTTGTGGGGAATGATTGGGCGCCCGGTGGATTCTCCACGCTCTGGAACCAGTGCTGGGGTGGGCCAGGCGACGACTTCCTCTATACCGGCGGCTATGGCTCGGGCCATCTCGTCGGCGAGGCGGGTGTCGACCGCCTTTGGGGAGCCGGTCAGTCTGATGTGCTGGAGGGGGGAACGGGCGCCGACTTCATGGCTGGTGGCGGTGGTCTTGATGTCTTCAGGGTCAAGGCTGAAGACATGGTGGCCGGCGATATCGACACCGTCCTGGACTTCCAGGACGGTCTCTCCTTCATTCAGCTGGTGCCCCACACCAGCTATTGGCTGGTCGACAGTGCCTACGGCGCCTTCCTCTCCGTGCCGGTGACTGGCGGCTCCTGGGGAATGATCATTCCCTACAACACGGCGGCGCAGGTGTCTGATCAGATCTTCTTCGCGGCCTGATGGTCCGGGATTCGCGCGCTCCGGCGAGAGCTTCGCGCCCCCTCCCTGCGACTGTCAGAGCCGCACACCAGTCCACTGCTCAGCCCTCCAGCAGGCTGCGCAGCATCCAGGCCGTTTTCTCGTGGATCTGCAGCCGCTGGGTGAGCAGGTCGGCGGTGGGCTGGTCGCCGGCCCCGTCGGCGCTGGCGAACACCGCCCGGATCGTGCGGGCCACCGCCTCATGACCCAGCACCAGCTCGCGCACCATCTCCAGGGCGGTGGGGGTGCCGGGGGTTTCCGGGATCGAGGCCAGGGCGGCGACGGCGCTGCCTCCGTAGGGGGCCAGGTGGCCCAGGGCGCGGATGCGCTCGGCGATGGCGTCGAGGGCGGTCCAGAGCTCCGTGTACTGATCCATGAACATCAGGTGGAGCGTGTTGAACATCGGCCCGGTGACGTTCCAGTGGAAGCCGTGGGTCTTGGCGTAGAGCACGGTGCTGTCGGCCAGCACGCGGCCGAGCCCCTCGGCGATCGCCGCCCGCTGGTCGGCGGGCAGACCGATGTCGATCGGCGGGGCACCGGCCGGGGAGGTCTTGGCGGAGGAAGTGAAGGTCATGGGGGGAAAGAGCCTTAATCGAGGCTGGTGAGGTATTCACGCACGCGGCTGCGGTGGCGCGGCTGGCGCAGCTTCAGCAGGGCCCGGTGCTCAATCTGGCGCACCCGCTCGCGGGAGATCCGCAGGGTTTCGCCGATCTCGGTGAGGGTGCGGGGGGTGTCGTCCTCCAGGCCGAAGCGCTGGCGGATCACGTCCGCCTCCCGGCTGCTGAGTTCCTGGAGCAGGGCTTCCAGGTCGTCGTGCAGCTGCTCGCGGGTGAGGGTTTCCTCGGGGGTGGCGTGGCTGTCCTCCAGCAGGTCCCCCAGGTCGCTCTCCTGGTCCCGGCCCACCCGTGCGTCCAGGGAGATGGGCCGGGGCTGACGCTGCAGGGTGAGGCGCACCACCCCCTCGCTGAGGCCCAGCTCCCGGGCCAGCTCCGGCAGGGTTGGGCTGCGGCCCAGCCGGGCGCTGAGCTCCCGCTGGGCGCGCTTGAGGCGGTTGAGCTTTTCGGTGATGTGCACCGGCAGGCGGATCGAGCGGCTCTGGCTGGCGATCGCCCGGGTGACCCCCTGGCGGATCCACCAGTAAGCGTAGGTGCTGAAGCGGAAGCCGCGGGTGGGATCGAAGCGCTCCACCGCCCGCTCCAGGCCGAGGGTGCCCTCCTGCACCAGATCCAGCAGCTCCAGGCCCCGCTGCTGGTATTTCTTGGCCACCGCCACCACCAGACGCAGGTTGGCCTGGATCATCCGCTCCTTGGCCCGGCGGCCGCGGTGCAGGGCCCGGCGCAGGTCCGTGAGGCTGATCTCGGCCCGCTCGGCCCAGGCGGCACTGGCCTCCGGCGGATCGGCTGGATCGCGGCAGGCCAGCAGCCGCTCCCGCTGCTGCACCAGCCTGGCCAGCAGCAGCTCCTCCTCCGGGCTGAGCAGCTCCACCCGGCCGATGTCCTGCAGGTACTGCCGCACCAGGTCGGTGGTGGAGAGCGAACCCGGCACGGCGCAACGGTGGCTACGTCCAAGGTTGCATCCCTTTTGAGACAGGGCCGGGCCGCCGTGGGGATTGCTTCGGATTTTCACCCCCGACGCGGTGGCGGTGAAGATGTGTTAAGCAGACTTGTACGCACAGTTGTTGGCCCTACCGTAAAAAATCAACTTATCTAAAATCGTGCCACACTTCAGGGGGGATAGGCTTGCTTCCTCGTCGGGTTTTTGTGGCCAGCCGAGAAGTTGTTCTGGTCCTGATCGCGGCCAATTGCAAGGGCGGGCTTCCCTGCTGCCTGTTCTCGC
>JBIKTO010000440.1:0-2680 GCA_044348065.1 Cyanobium sp. | reverse complement strand
CAGAACCAGGGATTCCACCAGGAACTGGATCAGCACGTCGTCGCTGCGGGCGCCGAGGGCCTTGCGCAGGCCGATCTCTTCGGTGCGCTCGCTCACCGACACCAACATGATGTTCATGATGCCGATTCCCCCCACCAGCAGGGAGACGGCCCCGATCGCCGCGAGCATCAGCGTGAGTCCGCCGGTGATGTTGCCCACGATCTGCTGGGCATCCTTCTGGGAGCGAACGGCAAAGTCGTCCTCCCGCAGGATGCGGTGGCGCTGGCGCAGCAGATTGGTGATCTGGAAGGCGGCGGCGCTGGGGCTCTTCTCATCGCGCGCCTCGACGCTGATGAAGGAGAGGCTGATGCCATAGGTGGGGTCGCGGCCGCTGAGCCGGCTCACCATGGTGGTGAGCGGCACGTAGGCGGTCTCGTCCTGATTGGAGCCGAACACCGCCCCCTTCGGCACCAGCACGCCGATCACTTCAAATGACTGGTCGCGGATACGCAGCTGTCGGCCGATGGCGGCGCCGGTGGGCAGGAGTTTGTCCCGCAGGTCCGGGCCGATCACCGTCACGTTGCGGGCGCTGCGCAGGTCGGAGTCGTTGAAGAAGCGCCCCTGGGCCATCTCGAAGCTGCGCACCTCCAGAAAATTCGGCGTCACACCCGTCACCGTGGCGGAGGAGGAGAGCGCACCGGCCTGCACCACCGTGTTGAGGGTGATCTGGGGGGCGACGCGGCGCACGCTCGGCACCTGCTCGGCAATCGCCTTGGCGTCCTCCAGCACCAGGGTCTTCGGAGTCTCGAGGCCCTGGCGACGGGTGTCGTTGTTGCCCGGAACCACAAACAGCACGTTGGCCCCCAGGCTGCTGAGCTGGTTGGCGGCCAGATTCTGGGCACCACGGCCGATGCCCACCAGGGTGATCACCGAGGCGTTGCCGATCACGATGCCCAGCATCGTCAGCAGGCTGCGCATGCGGTTGGCGCGCAGGGTGGCCAGGGCCATCGCCACGCTCTCGCCGACGGGAAGCTTGATGCTCATGGGCAAGGCGCCAAGGGGCGCATGAACTGACTACAAGCCTGCCGAAGTCGGGAAGGCGGTGGGGCCGCGGTTGCCCCGGTGCACCACTCCCTCCCGCAGTTCGAGGGTGACCACCTCCCCCTCCCGCAGGTCGGAGGTGGCATTGCTCACCCCCACGATCACGGGCACCCCGAGGCGTGCGGCGATCACAGCGGCATGGCTCTGGCTGCCTTCCTCCTCGGCGATCACGCCCCGGGCCTTGCGGATGGCGTCGAGGTAGGCGGCACTGGTCTCCCGCACCACCAGGATGTCCCCCGCTTCCAGCCGGGCGGCCTCCTCCGGGGTGTTGGCGAGCCGCACCTTGCCGCTCACCGAGCCGCTGCCGATCCCCAGCCCCTTGCCGAGCACCGCTGAGACGATGCTCACCTTCACGAGATTGGTGGAGCCACTCACGCCCGAGAGGGTGCCGGCGGTCTCGATCACCAGATCGCCCTCCCGCAGCAGACCCTGCTCGCGCGCCTCGTCCATCGCCACATGATAGGTGCCATTGCTGGTGGCCTCCTCCTCGATCACCAGGGGATTGACCCCCCAGACCAGCTGCAGGCGCCGGGCCACGTTGACATCGGGGGTGATCGCCAGAATCGGAGTGCTGGGGCGGAATTTGCTGACATTGCGAGCGGTGGATCCGGTTTTGGTGAGGGGCAGGATCGCGGCGGCGTTGAGC
Organism: Cyanobium sp.; assembly: GCA_044348065.1. Lineage (GTDB taxonomy): Bacteria > Cyanobacteriota > Cyanobacteriia > PCC-6307 > Cyanobiaceae > Cyanobium. The sequence continues at coordinate 954 of JBIKTO010000440.1, read as the reverse complement.
TGGCGGGCGATGCTGCTCACCGCCTGGCAGATGGCGTTGGGAATGGTGGTGGCCATGTGGCTGTCCAGCACCCGCTGGGGGTAATCCCGTTCGATGCGGCGAGCGATCTGGGCCATCGTGGCCACCGCCTCCACCGGGAAATCGCCCACGGCGCTCTCGTTGGAGAGCATCACGGCATCGGTGCCATCGAGGATGGCATTGGCCACATCACTCACCTCGGCCCGGGTGGGGCGGGGGCTGCTCACCATTGAATCGAGCATCTGGGTGGCGGTGATCACCGGAATGCCGAGGCTGTTGGCCTTGCGGATCAGCTCCTTCTGCAGCAGCGGCACCTCTTCGGCGGGCATCTCCACCCCCAGGTCGCCCCGGGCGACCATCACGCCATCGCAGAGGGGAAGGATGGAATCGATCGTGTCGATCGCCTCGAATTTCTCGATCTTCGCCACCACCGGCGTGCTGTACCCCTGGGAGCGGATCAGCTCGCGGATCTCCTGCATGTCGGAGGGGTTGCGCACGAAGCTGAGCGCCACCCAGTCCACCCCCTGTTGCAGTCCGAAGCTGAGGTCGCGGCGGTCCTTGTCCGTGAGGGCGCGGATCGAGAGCTGCACATCCGGGAAGTTGACCCCCTTGTTGTTGGAGAGCACACCACCGACGGTGACGCGGCAGTGCAGGGTCTGCTCGGCCTGGTCGACCGATTCGCACACCATCTCCACCCGCCCGTCGTCCAGCAGGATGCGGCTGCTCTGGGTGACCTCATCGGCGAGGCGGCTGTAGGTGACGCAGGCCATGTTCTGGTCGCAGGCCACCGGACGGGAGGTGAGCCGGAAGAGGTCGCCGTTGGCCAGGGTGATCGGGCCGTTCTCGAAACGGCCCAGCCGGATCTTGGGTCCCTGCAGGTCCTGGAGGATGCCGATATGGGCTCCCAGCTCGTGGGCCACCTGGCGGATCGTGGCG
>JBIKTO010000439.1:0-2688 GCA_044348065.1 Cyanobium sp. | reverse complement strand
AGGCGGCGGCGGGCAGTCCCAGCATCCGCAGCACCAGGCAACGCAGGATGGCGTTGTGGGCCACCACCAGCACGGTTGCGGAGGGGCCGGCCGGATCGAGGTGCGTGGCGTGGCGCTCCAGCAGGCCGGCGAGGAAGCGACCGGCCTGCTCCATCAGCTCGGGCACCGGCCGGTAGGGGTTGCCATCGGGCCGCTGCAGTTCAAGCAGCTCGGGGGCGTGGCGCCAGAGCTGCTCCCCGTGCGGATCCCGATCCCGCAGCTCGTCCACCCGCAGGCCCGTCCAGGGGGCCAGATCGATCTCCAGCAGGTCGTCGTCGAACAGGGCCATCAGGCCCTTCCCCTGGCGTTCCAGCAGGGCCTCGGCGGTGTGGCGGGCCCGGCGCAGGGGGGAGCTGTAGACCGCGCTGAAGGGGAGGTCGGCCAGGGCTTCGCCTGCCTGCCGGGCCTGCTCCACTCCCTCGTCTGTGAGTGAGGAGAGGTCGTCGCGGCCCTGGATGCGGCGCTCAAGGTTGAAGCTGCTCAGCCCGTGACGGACCAGGACGATGCGGAGGGGCACAGGCCTTGCGCCACGGGGCCTCCCATCGTATTGGAGCGCCCCCGGGTCGCTTCCCCTGGCCCGAGGCGTTGGAACGACAGAATCGAGCCCCCCCGATGGCGCACCTTGCAGGCCTCCGGCAGCGATCCCCAGAAGCGCCCCCCCGCGGGTCCCCCCGGCGGAGCGGGCTCTCCCGCCCCAGCCTGGAAGACATCCCTGGCCCTGCTCAGCCTGCTGCTCAGCGGCTTGCTCTGGATCAGCGGGCTGCTGGACAGCCTGCAGCGACCTTCCGTCGTTGATTCCCTCAGCCTCCGCCAGCTGGAGCTGGCCACCCTCGTGGCGGAGGTGGTGCCCCCAGACCTGCGCCAGGCCCTGATCGGCGCGAACCCCCGCGCAGAGCTGGCCAAGGAGCTGCAGCGCCAGATGGAGGGCTCGGAGCTGCCGGCGCCGGCGGTGCAGCGCCTCAAGCTCGTCCTGCTGCGCCGCGGCGATCCCGCCGTTGCTGATCAGGCCGCGGCGGCGGAGCGGCAGCTGGCGGATCTGGTGCAGCAGGTGGATGCGCCCCGCCGCCCCCTGCTCCAGGCCCTCCTGGATGGGCGTCGTTACCCCCCCGAGGAGCAGCGCCGGCTGCTCGAGCCCTGGGGAATGTCGCCGCTGTTGCGCCAGCTGAGCTGCGAGCAGCTGGGCGGTCCCCGCCGCGCCTGCCCGGCGGTCGCCCAATCGGGCCGCTTTGTGATCGTGCTGCTGGGGGTGAGCGTGTTGCCGGTGCTGCTCGTGGGGGCGGGGGTGGTGTTGCTGCTGCGCCGCCTCTGGCTGCAGCTGAGCGGTCGCTGCCCGCCACCGCCGCCGCTGCGGGGGCCGCCCCTCTCCCTGGTGGACGCGACCCTCCTGATCGCGGGGGGGTTCATGGTTCTGGGAAAGGTGATCCCCGAACTGGCCTGGCTGCTGATCGGGCCGTCCCTGGAGACGCTGGCGCTGGCGCCGGCCCTGGCCCAGGGGTTGCAGGTGCTGGTGCTCTATCTGGGGCTGATGGTGGCGCCGCTGCTGATCCTGATGTGGATGCTGCCAGGCACCGTCGCCCCTCCGGAGGGGGGCTGGTTGCAGTGGCAGCCGCGGCCGCTGGCCACGGCCTTCGGCCAGGCTCTGGCGGCGGTGCTGATGGTGCTGCCGCTGGTGGCCCTGAGCAGCTGGCTGCTGGAGCGGATCTTCGGGGATCCGGGGGGAAGCAATCCCCTGCTTGAACTGGTGCTCACCAGCGCCGATCCCCTCGCCCTGGTCTGCTTCGGCCTGACGGCGACCGTTCTGGCGCCGCTGTTCGAGGAAACCCTCTTCCGCGGCGTGCTCCTGCCGGTGCTGGGCCGACAGCTGGGGGGCGCGCGGGCCGTGCTGGTGAGCGCCGCGGTGTTTGCGGCCGCCCATCTGAGCCTGGGGGAGCTCGTGCCACTCTTCGTTCTGGCTGTCGGTCTGGGCTGGCTCCGCTGGCAGAGCGGTCGGCTGTTGCCCTGCGTGCTGATGCATGCCCTCTGGAATGGCCTGACCTTTCTGAACCTGGTGCTGCTCGCGGACTGATGGCCTGCCGGCACCGGTGGTGTCCTTCTGGCCGTCCGCGCCGCTTGCTGCCGCCACCGATGGGTGGTTCACTTGCGCAAACGTCTCCGGTCCCTTGGTCGCCACCCTCCACGCGGACGCCTCCCGACCCGCCCCTGCCACGCGCCGTGCCGGTGTGTCCCGTTCCCTTCGCCGTCGCGAAGCACGCGATGAGGCGATGCGTCTGCTGCAGGGCTCCTTCGCCGCCCGACCGATCGAGCGCCAGGCCCCCTGGCTGGCCGGACTGCACCGCCTGGCGACGGGCACCCTGGTGGGCCTTGGGGTTTCGATGCTCGGTCTGAGCGCCCTCACCCTTCACTGGCAGGGCCGCTGGGCGAGCAGCTTCAACGATCTGGAATCCACCAAGGGTCTGCAGCATCGTCTTCAGGAATCGGCTGCGGTCCTGGAGCAGCACCACCTCAGCGCCGTGCGCCGTCCAGGCCAGCTGGTGCCCACGAGCAGCGAGAAGCTGATCCATCTCCACGAACCCCGTGCCGCTGCGCCCCGGGCGGTCCAGCCCCTGCTGGCTGGCATTCAGCTGCGACGCATTCCGGCGGGATTCTGAG
>JBIKTO010000076.1:0-8489 GCA_044348065.1 Cyanobium sp. | reverse complement strand
CAGGCCGGTGGTGGGCATGGCGCCGCTGGCCACGGCGATGTTGAGGATCGACTGGCCCACCAGCAGAGCGGTGGCCCCGATCGCCACCAGCTTGTGCTGGTTGCTGCGGCAGGAAACGGCCACCTGGAGGCCGATGTAGGCGAACAGCCCCAGGAAGAGCAGGAGCATCAGCGAGCCCACGTAGCCGAACTCCTCGGCGAAGACGGCGAAGATGAAATCGGTGCTCTGGATCGGCAGGTACTGCAGCTTCTGGGTGGAGAGGCCGAAGCCCTCCCCCAGGGGCCCACCGGAGCCGATCGCCAGCAGGCTCTGCACCAGTTGGTAGCCATCACCGCGGGCATCCTTCCAGGGATCGAGGAAGGAGGTGACCCGCACCCGCTGGTACTCGTTGATCAGGATGCTGGCGGCCCCGAGCAGGCCGCCGGCGCCGGCGGCCCCGAGCAGCAGGGCGAGGGGCAGGCCGCCGGAGAGGGCCATCAACCAGAGGAGCAGGCCCATCAGGGCGGCGGTGCTGAGGTTGGGCTGCTTGAGGATCAACAGGATCAGGGCGCCGAAGATGCCCAGCCAGAGCAGCTTCTGGTCACTGCCGATGCGCTTCCAGTGGGAGAAGAGCACCGCCCCCTGCAGCACCACGAAGGGTTTGACCAGCTCGGTGGGCTGCAGCTGGATCGGGCCGAGCACCAGCCAGCGGCTGGCACCGTTCACAGTGCTGCCCACCACCAGGGTGGCGGCCACCAGCAGGCTGCCGATCAACAGGGCCGGCGCGGCGATGTGCAGCCAGCGACGCATGCTGGTGCGGATCGCCAGCCAGAACAGCCCCCAGCTGGCCACCATCCAGATCAGCTGGCGCTTCAGGTAGTAGGCGGCATCGCCCATCTCCCGCTCCGCCACCCACCAGCTGGCGGAGGTGAGCACCAGCAGGCCCACAAAGCTCCAGAGGCCGATCAGACCGACCAGCAGCCGCCCCTCGGCGGGCCAGAGGGACCAGGGAAGGGGCAGCAGCCCGCCAGCGGGACGTGCCGCCTCGGCGGCGGCGGATCGGGATCTCGATCGAGGTGGGGACAAGGGTCCGCGGCGTGGCTCGGATCACCCATTGAGCCGTGGCGGAGCCGGGTTTGTCGACCCCGCAAAGCCAAAAAAAAGCCCGGCCGAAGCCGGGCGAAGGAAACGGGATGGCCCTCAGTTGCCGCAGCTCTGCTGACGCCGGCCGCTGACCAGCTCAACCTTGAGGATCTTGCCGCCCTGCTTCATGATTCGCTGCTGTTCCGCGAACCAGCTTTCGTAGGGCACCCACTTGGTGAAGTAGGTGTTCTGAAGCTCCCGTTGGCTGCGCACCTTCTCGGGGGAGGGGATGCAGGCCGTGATCTTGAACAGGCGCATGGGTGGATCCTCGAACGATGGAATCGGGCGGGAATCAGTTACCCAGGCCGGAGCAGATGTAGTCGAAGTAGACGGCCATTTCCCGACCGGCATCCGGACCCACCAGCGAAGCGGTGGATTCCTTCATCGCCTGGATCGACTGCACCGTGGCACCGATCGGCACGCCCAGGGAGTTGTAGGTCTCCTTGAGACCGTTGAGCACCCGCTCATCAAGGATCGAGGTGTCACCCGCCAGCATGGCGTAGGTGGCGTAGCGCAGGTAGTAGTCGAGGTCGCGGATGCAGGCCGCATAGCGACGGGTGGTGTACATGTTGCCGCCCGGACGGGTGATGTCCGAATAGAGCAGCGACTTGGCGACGGCTTCCTTGATGATCGCCGAGGCATTGGCACTGATCGTGGCGGCGGCACGGACGCGCAGCTCACCGCTGGCGAAGTACTGCTCGAGGCGGCCCATGGCGGAACCGTCGAGGTAGAGGCCCTGGACGTCGGCCTGGTTGATGACGTTGGTGATGGCGTCTTGCATGGATCCTGAGATTCGGGAGCGGGGGGGAGAGCGAGCTGGGCCTCAGGAGAGGGCGCCGACGACGTAGTCGAAGTAGAAGCCGGCTTCCTCGGCGTCGCCGCCGGTGAGGATGCTGCTGGCCACAGACTTCATCTCGCGCACGGCCTCCGCCATCGCTTCGAGGGGGGTGCCCAAGGCGCGGTACATCTCGCGGGCACCGATGACGCCGATCTCTTCGATCGGGGTCACATCACCGGCGACGACGCCGTAGGTGACCAGGCGCAGGTAGTAGTCCATGTCGCGCAGGCAGCTGGCGGTCATCTCCTCGCCGTAGGCGTTGCCGCCGGGGGAGATGACGTCGGGGCGCTTCTGGAAGAGGGCGCCTCCGGCCTGCTTGACGATGCGCTCGCGGCTTTCGGCCAGGACCTGGGCGATGCGCAGGCGGCGTTGACCGCCGGCCACGAACGACTTGATCTGGTCGAGTTCGCCAGGGCTGAGGTAGCGGGCTTCGGCGTCCGCGTTGATGATCGAGTTGGAGACGATGCTCATGCAGTTCTGCCTCGAAACAAGCGGTCGCCGTTTCCGGTGACCGGTATCCGGTGGGTGAAGGGTGGGTATCGGCGGGGCCGATCGCCGAATCATTCTGTGCCAGCGGGCCGCACCAGCCCGGGCGGCGGTAACAGTTCTTCACGGCTTGACAGATCGGCAAATCCCAGTTCTGGCAAGGGCTTTGGCGGCCGTTGTTCATAGCCTGCGCGCGCAGCAATTATTCACATCCAGCCCTTCGCCGTGCGCCTGGGATCACCTGCGCGTCGGCTGCAAATGCTGTTGCGAATGATGTCGTTTTTGCCGTGGGGTGTGGCTATAGAAAAACCCCCGGACCTCGCCGGGGGTGCTGGGCGGGGCCTGGCCCCGTCGCTGGACCGGGCTCAGATGGCGTCCCGCGGCGAGGGGTTGAGGCCTGCATTGCCGCCGTAGAGGGCGGCGGTGCGATTCACCGTGGTCAGGGGAATGCCGTCAGCGCTGCTGAGGCCTCGCAGGCAGGGAACGCTGTCCTGACCGAAGGCCTCGGCGTATTCGAGGCTGCCCAGAATCTGCTCGATCGCGGCCTGCTGGCCGGCCTTGCCGCGGGCGGCGAGGAATCGGCTCACTTCGGCGGGCTGGGCGGCCCGGCCGAGCAGGGTGAAGTAGGCGGCGGAGGCGGCCCGCAGGGGCGCCATGCGGTTGAGCCGCTGCTGGAACAGATCGCTGCCGGCGATCTGGGCGATGAATTCGGCCACGGAGATCTGGCCATCCCGGAGCTGGGATTCGGCATCGCTGAGCCGTTCGGCCGCCAGGGGCATCCGGTTGAGCAGCTGGCGATAGCTGGTTTCCACCACTTCCTTCAGCTGGCCCTCGCTGGGCTTGCTGAGCAGGCGCACGGGCCGTCCGACGCTTGCACGACGGGCGAACCCCTGGGGTTGGCCGGGACGCAGGGCCTTCTCCATGGCAGCGCCCGGGGCGGGCGCCGTGCCGAAGAAGGAGCCGCTGCCCACCACCGCGCGCCAGGCGCCCGGGGCGCTGGGGGCGGACCGAAGGGCGGCGGGCGCCACCGGGCTGCCGACCGGAGCTGTGGCCGGACGGGCGGAGGGGGTGAAGCCGGGGCTGGGGCTGCGGGCGGGCACCCAGGTGCGGCTGGGGGCTGGTGGCTGGCGCAGGCTCTCAGGACCGGCGCGCAGCGCCTCAGGGCTGGCGAGCGTCTCGCCGCCGCTGATCGCGGCCGTCCAGCTGCCGCGCACCACCGGGCCGCGACCGGGCAGGTTGCGGGGGGTGAGGCTGCCGGGGGTACTCAGCGCCTCGGGCGGCCTCACATCCGGCCGGGTGGCGGGGGTGAGGCTGGCGATGGCGCTGGGGTCGAGGGGGCGGCGCAGGGCCGGCACCCGGCGGGCGTTGCGGTCGGCGGGGGTGACGAAACGCTCGTAGGGAACGGTGTCCTCGCCGAAGCTGTCGTTGTATTCGCGGCTGTTGATCATGCGATCGACCACGCCGTAGAAGCCCGTGCGGGCGGCGGTGTCGAAGTAGGCGTCGATCTCCCAGCGGCCGAAGGTGGGGCGGCCGAGGATGCGGCGGTGCATCACCTCGATCGCCTTGCAGATGTAGAGGCCACTCCAGTAGCGGCGGCGGAAGGCGTCGGAGCGGGCGACCTGGCGCACGAATTCGCGCAGGCTGATGTCGCCGTTCTCCAGCTTGATCTCCTCCACCGTGCTGCGCTCGCCGGCGTAGCCGCTGGTGCCGAGGATCTGCACGTAGACCGCCCGGATCACGCCCTGGGTGGCGGATTCGGAGCCGCGCACGCTGGGCTGGCCGCCTCGGCGGGGCACGGAATTGCCGCCGGTGGCGATCTGCTGCATCCGCACCACCCGCGGGCCGACGCGCCGGGGGGCGGCCTTGCGGAACTGGGCACTGTTCATCTGACCGGGCTGGGAGAGCCCGTTGCTCACCAGGATGCGGCGGGCGTCGTAGCGGAAGGGGGCCGGCCGGGTGGCCACCGAGGCGGTGCCGGAGGGGAAGATCGCCCCGTAGGTGAGGGCGAGGGGATCGTTGCCGCCGCCGTAGGGGTGCTGGTCGGGGAAGGGCTGGCGATAGGAGGCGTAGAGGGTGATGTACTGGGGCGCCCCCTCGAAGGGCGCGCTGAAGCGGAACAGCTTGCGGTTGGAGCCCCAGCCGGCGCTCTCCTGGGCCTCCTCGCCGAGATCCCGCAGGTAGGGAATGGTTTCCTCGCCGAAGACGCGGGCGTACTCCATGCCGTTGACGATCGAATCCACCAGCCCCGGCAGACCCTGCTCACTGACGATGGCGAAGTAGCGGCGGAACTCCTCGATCGAGCTGATGCCGCGGCCGAGGAAGTGGCGGAAGGCGAGCTCCACCACCCGGCTGTTGGAGAAGCGGCTGTAGAACTGGCGCCGGTATTCCTTGCTGCGGCCCAGGGCGCGCACGAATTCGCGGGCCGAGATCTGGCCCTGGCGGAACTGGGTGGCCTCCACCGGGCAGACCACCTGGGAGTAGCCCTTGACGATGTCGCGCTCGAACACCTGGCGATAGGCGGCGCGCACCACCTCCGCCTTCTCGCGGCCGGAGAGGCCGGGCTTCATCACGAAGCGCTGGCGGCCTTCGGCGGCGAGGGCATAGATGGCGGGCAGCTGCAGGCCCTGGTTCACCGGGCTGCCCAGGCGGGCGCGGGTGGAGGGGGTGGGCACCTCCAGCTCCTTGAGCAGCACGTTGAAGCTGTCGATCACCAGCTGGCGCGCTTCGGGCTGGTCCTTGAGCAGCTCGGCGGAGGCGGCGCGCATCTCCTGCAGGGCCACGTTGGTGGCGGCCAGGGAGCAGGCCTTCTCGAGCACATCCCGCAGGCCGCGGGTGTTGACCGCCAGGATGCTGGGGTCGCCGGCCACCAGGGCGTAGCCCACGTAGCGCAGGAACCAGGCCATGTCGCGCAGGGATTTGCGCATCCGGTCGGTGCCGTAGAGGCTCACCGCGATCGGCGTGAAGCCGCTGGGGAGCACCACGCGCACGTCGGCGTCACCGCCGGTGCCCTCCAGCAGGCGGCTGAGCACGTTGCCGCGCTTGGGCGCACCGGCGCCGGTGAAGGTCTGCACCGAGCGCTGGAAGGCGGCCTGGTCGGTGGCCAGGGGGGTGCCGTCGGCGGCGGCGGCGCTGGCCTGGGTGGCCAGGGGCGCATCGAGATAGGAGAGGGGGGTGCCGCCGGCGAAGATGCGGTTGGCGGCCCGGGCCACGATCGCCTCGGCGTTGGCGCTGATCAGGCGGGCGGCCGCGATCCGGGTCTGGCCGCTCTGGAAGAAGGTGATCAGGTTGGCGAGCTCGCCGCCATCGGGGAAGCGATCCTGCTGCTCCGCCTGACGGACGCTGGAGAGCGGCAGGGTGTCGTACAGCTGCGGAGCGACCCTGGTGCTGCCGCTGCTGGCTGTCACGGTCATGGATCGGGAGCGGGCCGGGCTTCGGCACGTTACGGCTGGCCCCTCGGTCCCCCGGGAGCGCATGAACAAATGTTTGCAGCCCTGTCGGCCACTGGCGGCGGTGCCCCGGGGGGGATGTGGGATGGTCGGCCGGGCTCCGTGCCGCCCCGCCCGACTCCGATGACCAGCCCGTTCCCCGAGCCCGCCAGCCCGCCCGCCGCCAAGCCCGCCAGCGATGCCGCCACGCCGGTGGTGAGCGCCTTCTACGACCGCTTCCCCTACCCGGGCGATCCGCTCCAGGACGGCCCACCGCCGGGATACAACTGGCGCTGGTGCGTGGACAGCGCCGTGGCGGCGGTGGCCGGTGCTCTGCCACCGCGGCCGGCGGGGGGAGGCGATCGCCCCTGGCGGATCCTCGATGCGGGCTGCGGCACCGGCGTGAGCAGCGACTACCTCTGCCATCTCAACCCCGGCTCCAGCCTGCTGGCGGTGGACATCAGCGCCGGGGCTCTGGCGGTGGCGCAAGAGCGCACGCGCCGCTCCGGCGCCGCGGCCCGGATGCGGGAGCTGCGGATCGAGCAGCGCAGCCTGCTGGATCTGGCGGGGGAGGGTCCGTTTGATTACATCAATTCCGTGGGCGTGCTGCACCACCTCGACCAGCCCCTGGAGGGGCTGCGGGCCCTGGCCGCCCTGCTGCGGCCCGGCGGGCTGCTGCACCTCTTCCTCTATGCCGACGCCGGCCGCTGGGAGATCCACCGCAGCCAGCGGGCCCTGGGGCTGATGGGGGTGGGCACGGGCGCCGACGGGCTGCGGCTGGGGCGGCAGCTGTTTGCGGTGCTGCCGGAGCGGAACCGGCTGCGGCGCCACCATGAGGAGCGCTGGGCGCTGGACACGGCCGCCGACGCCAACTTCGCCGACATGTACCTCCACCCCCAGGAGACGAGCTACGACCTGGCGGGGCTGCTGGCCCTGGTGGAGGCGAGCGGCCTGCGCTTCGCCGGCTTCTCCAATCCGGAGGTGTGGGATCCGGGCCGGCTGCTGGCCGGGGAGCTGCTGGAGCGGGCCCGGGCCCTGCCGCCGCGGCAGCGCTGGGAGCTGGTGGAGGCCCTCGACCCGGACATCAGCCATTTCGAGTTCTTCCTGGCCCGCGAGCCCCTGGTCCCAGCGGATTGGGACGATGACGGGGCCCTGCTGGCGGCGGGCGGCGAGCGCAACCGCTGCCTCTGGGGCTGGCCCTCGGCCTCGCTGCTGGGCCCCGACCTGCAGCCGCTGAGCCTCGATCCGGGCGACCTGGCCCTGATGCGGGCCCTGGAGGCGGCCCCGCCGGGCACGGCGATCGGCGAGCTGGCCGAGGGGGGCGACCCGGCCGAGCGGGCGGCGCGGGCGCGGCGGCTGATCGCGGCGCAGGTGCTGCTGCCGGTGCGGGCCTGAGCGGCCGGGGCTGGTCGAACACCCGCCAGGGGCGGCGCTGCGCGTGATAACCTCCACGCGCCCAGACGAATCCGCGTCGCTTGCCGGCCGCCCTCACCACCGTTCCGGACGACGCGATCCCCGCGGCGACCACGGACGGACCCCAGGCGGATCCCCCGGCTGACCTCCTCCCCCCTCCGGACGCTTCCTCGGAAGACTCCGGCTCCCCCAGCGGGGACAACGGGATGGAGGACTACCGACGCCTGCAGCGGAGGCTGCTCCTGGCCACGGCCTGGGTCTCCGCCGCGGTGGTGCCTGTCACCGCCTTGATCTGGGATCCCGCCACCGCCGCCAGCCTGCTGGTGGGTTCGGTCGCCGGGCTCCTCTACCTGCGCCTGCTCTCCCGCAGTGTGTCCCGTCTCGGCGTGGACAGCAAGTCGGTCGGCAAGGTTCAGCTGCTGGTTCCCGTCGTCCTGGTGCTCGCGGCCGCCCGCATTCCCCAGTTGCAGATGCTCCCCGCCCTGCTGGGATTTCTGCTCTACAAGCCCGCCCTGATCCTGCAGGCCGTCCTCGACGGCTGAGACCGATCCTCCGAGGTCCCTCCCCCGATGCTCCCGACGCCCCTCGCCTTGCCCCTCGCCGAGTTGGAGGTGGGCCAACACCTCTACTGGCAGCTCGGCAACCTGCGCATCCACGGCCAGGTGTTCCTGAGCTCCTGGGTGGTGATCGCCGCCCTGCTCACCGTGGTGGTGATCGGCACCCGCCGCATGCAGCGCGATCCCAGCGGTGTGCAGAACCTGCTGGAATTCCTCTGGGATTACATCCGCGATCTCGCCCGTGAGCAGATCGGCGAGAAGGCCTACCGCGACTGGCTGCCGTTCATCGGCACCCTGTTCCTGTTCATCTTTGTGAGCAACTGGGGCGGTGCCCTGATCCCCTGGAAGCTGATCCACCTGCCCAGCGGTGAGCTCGGCGCCCCCACCGCCGACATCAACACCACGATCGCCCTGGCGCTGCTGGTGTCGCTGGCCTACTTCTATGCCGGCCTGAGCCGTAAGGGGTTCCGCTACTTCGAGTATTACGTGGAACCGACGCCGATTATGTTGCCTTTCAAGATCGTCGAAGATTTCACCAAGCCGCTCTCCCTCTCGTTCCGTCTGTTCGGCAACATCCTGGCCGACGAACTGGTGGTGGCGGTGCTGGCTTTCCTGGTGCCCCTGATCGTGCCCCTGCCGGCGATGTTC
>JBIKTO010000075.1:0-8491 GCA_044348065.1 Cyanobium sp. | reverse complement strand
TGCGCTTCTTTCAGCGTCTGAGTGTCGATCTGGGGGCGGTGGCCTGCCGCGCCGGGCGGCCGCCGGCGGCGCTGGCGGATCAGGTGGCGGAGGCGTTGCTGGGGCCCCATTGCCGCCAATACGAGTATCTGATCGTGCACCTGGCGCCGGCGCTCGCCAGCGAGGGTCTGCTGCGGCTGCGGGCGCGGATGGAGGCGGAGCGCCCCGCGGAAGCCGACCCGCACCCCCTCTGGGTGGAGGAGCACATCCCCGATGGGGAAGGGGAAGACGACGATGAGGATGCCGGTGTCTGCACCCGCAGCGACATCTACGGCCTCTACACCTTCTATGAACCCGAACCGGACGACGACGAGGACGATGACGACGGTTGGATCGGCAGCTTCGAACCCGATTTCGAAGGCCAGGAGGATGGGGAACCCGACCCGGCCGATCGCCACCAAAGGGTGCGGCTCGCCATGCTGGCGATCGCCGACGGGCTGGGGGATGCCCAGGCCTACTGGGCGGAGTACCGCGATCACCACCCCGCTGGTCTGCGGCGCCCAAGGATCGCGGCGCGGGTGGCCCGGCGCCTGGCGGCCGCCGGCCAGCTGGAGCCGGCCCTGGCGGTGCTGGAGGGGGTGGTGCTGCGGCAGGGGCTGCGCAGCGATGGCTACCGGCGCTGGCTGGACGTGCGCCTGACGGTGCTGGAGGCCCTGGGACGGCGGGAGGAGGCGCAGCGGCTGCGGCGTGAGTTCGCCCTGGAGCGGCTGTCGATTCCCCACCTGCGCGACCACCTGCGCCGGCTTCCGGATTTCGAGGACGAGCCGGCCTGCGAGGCCGCCCTCGATGCGGTGCTCGCCCATCCCCGGGGCCATGCGGCGCTGGAGTTTCTGCACCGCTGGCCGGATCGCCGCCGCACGGCGCGGCTGATCCTGGCGCGGCCGGATCAGCTCTTCGGCGGTGATGAAACCCTTCTGGCGAGCGTCGCCGAAGTGCTGGAGGCTTCCCAGCCCCTGGCCGCCAGCGTCTGCTGGCGGGTGATGGTGGAGTTCATCCTCGAGACCGGCCAGTCGAATCGCTATACCCGCGCCGTGCGCCACCTGGCCAGCTGCCGCCGCCTGGCCGCCACGATCGAGTCCTGGGGAACGATCCCCCACCACAACCGCTACGTGCGCGACCTGCTGCGGGCCTACGACCACCGCGTGGGCTTCCTCACCAAGCTGGACTACGACAACCTGCTGGTGGACGACCCGCCGGGGCGGGATGCCGGCGACGTGTGAGGGGTCAATCCCGCTGCCAGCACGTCTACCGGCTCAGGCCAGCGCAGCACCGATTGCGTCAACGATCGAACGGGCATGGTGAAGGGCGTCGGCGCTCTGGAGGCGGCCGAAATGATCGGCGGGCGTTCCATCCGGAAAGCTCTCGGGGTTGCGCGTGGGGATGTAGAGGGCGTCGAGGATGCGCAGCCGCTCCTCCAGATCGGCCACGGTATCGGCCAGCCTGGCAGCCGCCTCGGGCGGCAGTTCGCGCCAGCTGCGCCCGAGGCCATGACCCCAGGCCTGCTGCCCCAGCTTGAGGTGCAACCCCTTGAGCGCCTTCTCCACCGCCTGATGGCAGGCGAAGCAGGCCCATTCATGGTGCCCCGCCCCGGCGCTCACCCCCGCCAGCGCCAGATCGGCGCGGGCCTGTTGCAACCAGTCGGCGGAGCGGTTCATGGGGGCATTCTCGCCGGGGCTGTGCGGCGGCGCGCAGGCTGCGGCCTGGGGGCCGTTCCCACTCAGGAAGGTGGTGTTCGTAACAGCGGTGAGCCGCCTCTGTTTCGGCGTGCCCCAGCAGATCACGACCTGCGATGGCGTCGCTGACATCGGCAACTTGGCTGATCCCATCAATCAGCAGGACCGCCCTGAGCTTCTGGCCCTCATGGCTGGGCACCGTTGGTGCCTGCGCGGGAACCCATCCGGTTGGCCCGGGCTTGGGAGCTATGACCGAAGGCTTCTCCGCCGGGGCGATGGGGATCACACTCAGCAGTAAGCCGGGCTGGGCGATCGCGCGATCAGTGAGGACCTTCGACTCTGGGCTGGTGTCGTCGGGTGAGGTTGTGCTGTAGGAGTTCCCGCGGCCGAGGGGGAACAGCCAAGTCCGATTGGCTTTCGCCATCGGGGTGACTGAAAGCTGCCTCTGTCGCTTTTTCGGGCTGAGTGATGACTTCTGGTTGCGCATGCATGCCAGGCATGATCTGAAGAGGTTGCGAAGGGACTGGGTGTTGTTTTTCGGCAGGGTTGTCTGCTCCGAGCTGTCGATGGCATGTGGATGTAACCAACATCCGACTGATCCTCAATTAGGCTGATCTTCGTGGCCGCGTCCCTTTGCGTGGTGTAAATCCGGAGGCCCGACTGCCCTGATCAGAGAGTGAACAGGGTGGAATGACTAGCTGTCATTCCCGAGGCGATGAATCGCCTCGTTCATTCACCTTGCATGGTCAGGAATGACCTGTCAAGAGATTCATCCCTGGGCGATCGGGTGGTGGCGCAGGGTTCAGCGCTGGCCCCTGGCTGGGGCCTGAGTGGTTGCTGTGGCCTATGGCATGGCAGCAACCTCCTGATGCGGTTCCGGCAGGGCCTCGGCACTGGGCGGGATGGCGGCCATCGAATCGAGCGAGAACCTCCGCCGGCCCTCCAGCTGCCAGTGCTCGTGTTGCTCCAGCAGCACCGCCCCCACCAGGCGGGTGATCGCCGCGTCGTTGGGGAAGATACCGACAACGCGGGTGCGCCTTTTGATCTCCTCGTTCACCCGCTCCAGCAGGTTGGTGCTCTACAGCTTGCGCCAGTGGCTGGCTGGGTAGTGACGGAAGGCCAGCACGTCCTCCCGGGCCGTGGCCATGAGTTCGGCCGCCCTGGGGAATTTAGCGGTGAGCATGGCGGCCACCTGATCCCATTGCTCCTCCACGGCGGCGGTGTTCTGCTGGGTGAACACCGAGCGCAGGGCGGCAGCCACCATCTCCTGCTGTGCTTTTGGCACCGTCTGCAGGAGGTTGCGAGCGAAATGGACGCGGCAGCGCTGCCAGCTGGAGCCCTGGAACATGCGGCCCACGGCCTTGGTCAACCCCAAGTGGACATCGCTCACCACCAGTCGCACGCCGCCGAGGCCGCGCCGTTTGAGGCTGGCGAGGAACTCCCGCTAGAAGGGCTCGCTCTCGCTGTCGCCCACCTTGAGCCCCAGCAGTTCTCGGCGGCCATCGGCATTCACGCCCATGGCGACGACGACGGCGCGGGAGCAAACCTGCAGCGTCTTGCCGAGCCGCCCGTGCAGGTAGGTGGCGTCGAGGTAGAGGTACGGGTAGCGGCATCCGTCGAGGGGCCGCTCCAGGAAGGCCTGAATCTGGCTTTCGAGCCCCTGGCAGATCCGGCTCACCTCCGAGCGGGAGATGCCGGCATCCGAGCCGATCGCCGCCACCAGGGGGTCGACCTTGCGGGTGGAGACACCCTGGACCCACGCCTCCATGATCACCGCATACAGGGCCTGATCGATCTGCCGCCTGGGCTCAAGGATCGTCGGGAAGAAGCTGCCGGCCCGGAGTTTCGGGATCGCAAGCGGGATGTCGCCCACCTGGGTGTTGAGCAGGCGTGGCCGGCTGCCGTTGCGGTAACCGCAGCGTTCCTCACTGCGCTCATGACGCTCGGCACCGAGCACAGCGGCGACCTCGAGCTCAATCAGCTGCTGCAGGCCATGGCGGGCCAGCTCAGGGATCAGCTCCCCAGCGGTGCTGCCATCGAGTAGCGACGCCAGGGCGGAAGCGCCAGAATCTGCCTTGGGCATGGTTCGTCTGGTTGAGGTGGTTCTCAAACCAGGGAAGCGGGCCTGCCCACCCGGGGTCCCCACCCCTTGCAACGACAGGCGTTATTGGAGTGGACGGTTAGCCCCGGCGGTGCCGGGGCTAAGGCCCTTGGAATTTCCACCACTTGGCGGGACTCAGGCGGGCCGGTACTCTCTGGTAGAGATTGTTCCGTGCATGGAGGGCGAAAAAACGGGACCATGGGCGCGTTGCGGCTTTCCCGAGTCAGTGTGGCCTGGCTGTCCTTTCAACGCTTCGTCCCGCCAGCTGTGCCCTTCGAAAGGCCGTCGGGATGCGCACCGGCGATGTCGTGTTTGCAGCTTCCTTCCGAGCCGGAACCCATCTGCTTCAGCGCCTGCAACCAATTGCCTTGCCCTATAGAATCTAGATATGGATAGGCC
Organism: Cyanobium sp.; assembly: GCA_044348065.1. Classification (GTDB taxonomy): domain Bacteria; phylum Cyanobacteriota; class Cyanobacteriia; order PCC-6307; family Cyanobiaceae; genus Cyanobium. The sequence goes on along the minus strand of JBIKTO010000075.1, from coordinate 4,279 downwards.
CATGCGCACCCGCACCCTCTATGACGTCTTCCTCAGTCATAGCAGCGCCGATAAGCCCGTGGTTCGTGATCTGGCGGAGCGGCTGCGCCAAGCCGGTCTGCGGGTTTGGTTTGATGAGTGGATAATCCGTCCCGGTGATCTGATCTCCGCGAAGGTCGAAGAGGGGCTGGAGAATTCGGCGGTGCTTTTGTTGTGCATGTCTGCTAACGCCTTTGGGTCCGACTGGGTGAGTTTGGAGAGCCACTCCGCAATCTTCCGCGATCCCGCAAACTTGGAGCGGCGCTTTGTGCCCTTGCGTCTTGATGATGCGAAAATCAAGGCAATGCTGCGTGGCTATGCTTATATCGATTGGCGGCCTGGCTGCGAGCAGCAAATCAAGCGCCAGCAGGAGTGGAAGAAGTTGCTGGATGCCTGCCGAGCTGAAAACGGCGGGATCCAGAACGAAGCTCCGTCCATGCCCCCGCCGCCTCCGCATGATGATGGCCTCGTACAAGCCCCCCTACTGTCTCATCGATTGGACCTGCGCCAACCATGCTCGGTGACAACCGTGAGCTGGTGCCCGCTTGTTGAACGTTTGGCTACCGGTGGGAGTGATGGGATGGTTCGGCTATGGGAGGTGATAAGTGGGAAAAAGTTAGAGGTGCTTGAAGGTCACAGGGGGGAGGTGAATAGCGTGAGCTGGAGCCCGGATGGGTCGCGTGTTGTGAGCGGTGGTGACGATGGCACTGTGCGTCTGTGGGAAGCGGCAAGTGCGGCAGAGGTGCAGTTACTCAAAGGTCACCGAGGGGTGGTGTGGAGTGTGGCCTGGAGTCCTGACGGGTCGCGTGTTGTGAGCGGTGGCGACGATGGCACCGTTCGGCTGTGGGAAGCAAAATATGGGGTTGAGTTGGCAGTTCTCGAAGGCCACAGCGGGGAGGTCAATAGCGTGGGATGGAGCCCTGATGGGGCATATGTGGTGAGTGGCGGGGACGATGGAACGGTGAGGCTGTGGGACGTGCATAGGGGGGAGGAGATGGTGGTACTTGAAGGCCATAGAGATTGGGTCGGGAGCGTAGAATGGAGCCCTGACGGGGGGCGTGTAGTGACCGGAGCGCGCGACGGAACGGTGCGGCTTTGGCATGCGAAAAGCGGGAAGCAGTTAGCGGTGCTTGAAGGCCATATAGACATGGTGCGGAGCGTGGGTTGGAGCCCTGACGGGGCGTGTGTGGTGAGCGGTGGGGACGATGGATCAGTGCGTATTTGGGAGGCTGGAAGTGGGAAGGAGGTGACGGTGATCAACGACCCCGTAGCTTTTTTATTCAGCGTGGGCTGGACATCTGAAAATGCTGTTTGGGCCGCCGGTCTATCTGGTTCGGTGTCGATTTGGCATGTAGACTTCAGTGCACGCCAGATCCGCGCCTCCGACCTCAACGCATCCTGTACTTACACCAATGCTAAGGTTTTGCTGGTGGGCGAAAGTGGCGCGGGGAAAACAGGCCTTACTCATCGTCTCGCCACCGGTTCTTTTCTACCTAGTGATTCCACAATTGGTGCTTGGTGCACCCAGTGGTCCCTGCCACCGCCAACATTCCCTGACGGTGCCATCGGTAGCGAGTCGCAGCGGGAGGTCTGGCTCTGGGATTTCGGCGGCCAGGCCGATCAACGTCTGATCCACCAGCTCTTCCTTGACCGCGCCGCCTTAGTGCTGCTTCTCTTTGACGCTTCTCGTGACGAGGTGCTGGAAGGTCTGCACGACTGGCAGGCTGCCTTGCGGCGTAGCTTTCCCGATCCGCCTCCCCAGCTGCTTGTTGCCGCACGGGTAGACGCTGGCTTTCGAGCCAGTCGTGCACGTCTGGAGCGCTTCGCTGCGGAGCAGGGCATCCCTTTCATGGAAACAAGTGCCCGTGATGGCAGTGGTTGCGAGTCGTTGCAGCAAGCGATTCATGACACCATCGACTGGGATCAGCTGCCCCGCCATACCTCTCCTCGGCTTTTCCGGGAGATTAAGAGTGAGATCCTTATGTTGCGCGATCAGGGCAAGGTGCTAATCACGATCAAGGATCTGCGCGAGCACCTGCGGCTCACTGTCAGCTCCTCAGGCTTCGACGAAGGAACCTTGCGCATCGTGCTTGGCCTTCTGGATGGTCCTGGCGTTCTAAAGGTACTCGACTATGGAGATTATGTCCTTCTCAAGCCCGAGTGGCTCGGCGTCTACGGCCAAGCGGTCCTTCGCCGTCTACGCCAGGCTGAACCCCAGCTTGGTGCCCTTCCTGTTGGTTGTATCGCTGCTGGCGACTTGCCCTTCGCGGACTATCAGGGGCGGCTGGTACCAGCCGAGGAGCAGGTGTTGCTGGCTGAGCTGGAGCGCCAACTGCAAGAACGCAAGATCTGCTTTCGCCAGGGCGGCAAGCTTGTGTTTCCTAGTTACTGCGGTCGCGAGCGCCCACCCTCCCCTGCCCTGCCGCCACGCTTCGTGAGTTATGCGGTGAGTGGTTGGCTCGATGAACTTCACGCCACCCTGGTAGTGAGCCTGGCCGAAACTGGCGTGTTCCAGCTGGTGAATCTTTGGCGTGATGCTGCCGAGTTCCGTACTCTCGCCTCCCACCGGCTTGCAAGTGGACGCGCTTTGGCGGTGCAGTTGCGCCGAGAAAACGCCAGCGAAGGAATAATTACCCTGCATGTTGGTCCCGAAGCGGAGGAGGCAGAACGGGTGCAATTCGCCCTGTTCATAGACAGCCATCTTCTTGGATCAGCCGAAACCGTGGGCCGCCGCCGTCATTGGCTTTGCCCCCACTGCCACGCCCCCAAGGGTAACGAGAAGGTGCTGATGGAGAAGCTCGCGTGCTATGGCGATCAGGCCCGGGTGGTGTGCGACCGCTGTGATCGGCCCTTCCCCCTCTACGACAACCTGGAGCGTCTCTTCGCTGACACATCCCTGCGTCGCCAAGCCAAAGCTCTCGGCCAGCAGGAGCTCCCTGAACGCACCGCCCGCCGCAAGAGCAAGCTGCTGGTGCTGGAGGTGGGTGCCCGCTTCACCAGCGCCAACCAGAAATGGCAGGAGATCAACGCCGACGAAGACGACGGCCTTGATCTGCAAGTGGAGTTCACCGACGACGACGGCAACGGCACCGGCCGCTACCTCTTCCTCCAGCTCAAGGCCGGCCCCTCCCACCTTCGCCGCTCCGATGGCCGTGAGATGTTCGCCATCAAAAAGCCCCGCTGGATCCGCACCTGGACCCAGCAGCCCGGTCCGGTGATGCTCGTGATCGGCCAGCCGGCTCCCACGGCTCGCAAGCGCGATGGGCTGGAGGGCAGCAGCCGCGAGCGCCGCGCTTTCCCCGATGTGCGCTGGATGGAGATCAGCAGCGTCTTGAACCGCGAACTGGCGGCCGGCCGCAGCCCCGAGCAGATCACCCAGATCGAATTTGTCGGTGAGCCGCTTGATTTAGCAAGCGTGTTGCGCTTGCGCCGTAGGATCTTGGATGGATAGTTGTATAGCCCTATCAGATTCTTTAGTGAGACCGAGCATCGACCTTGGGCTTACTAGCTTTGTCATGGAAAACTCAAATCTCATGCAACCTCATCCAACTTGATTGAAGACTAGGAGCTGCGTCGATTTTGCAGATATTGATCATGAGATCACAGTAGTTACTGTATATGCAGCGATGATCTGCTGCTTGAAGTCGATCGGGCTGAGGTTATCGATCGTTGAATGGCGCCAAACGCTTAGCACACCTCGATTCAGAAGGCAAGATCCCGCTGCTGCTGTTGGGGAGAGATCAACACTTCTCGATGGCCATCGAGGCTAAGCTCCAGCTTGAGGGTGGAGAATAAGCCCTCCACCACCGTATTGTCCCGGCAGCAACTCTTGGCAGACACGCTGCAGAGAACCTTTCTTTTCTGCAGCAGAGTGCGGTAGGCAGTGGCCTGGTACTGGCTCCCCTGATCGGTTTGGATCAGCGTTGCTTCGTCTGCGCCAGCCGCTGGTCGAGGGCTCGGTTGAGAGCCTCGATGACCAGGTCGGCATCCATCCGTTGCTCCAACTTCCAGGCCACCACGCCGCGGCTGTAGCGGTCGATCCAGACGGCGAGATGCCGCCAGTCGGATGTTGTGCGGATGTAGGTGATGTCGCCGAGCCAGCAGCTTCTGGGTGGGGTGGGCCATCGATGGACAGTCTGGTGGTCATGGCGTGACCCCAATTAACTTGTCATCAGAACCGTGGGTACCCCACAGTGATGCCCATTCGCTGTGGCCGCCGCATGGCCTATGGGCTCCTCAGGCTGGAGGGCTGGGCGGTGAA
>JBIKTO010000438.1:0-2702 GCA_044348065.1 Cyanobium sp. | reverse complement strand
GATTCATTTCGCTGGAGACGGCCAGGTCGTTCGCTGCTGAAGGTGATCAATCGTTGGCGGTTGATTGTGATGCGCTTGCTGTCTTGGCAAAATTCGCTCGCCTATTTTGCGCTTTGCGGGCTGAATGAAGATATCATCTTCGGCCTCCTGGCGCCTCGTGTCATGCCCGATTTTCGGGTCCCAGACCCCGCGGTTGCCGCCCATTTTTCTCTCGATGCCCATCCCGATTTTTTCTATCAACGTTACATCCAGCCTGGCCAGCTCCCCTTCGGCTGCCACGCCTGGGAGAAGAGCTACGCGTTATTCTGGCGTCACCTGAAGACCAACCTGCCCAGCACCGGGCCAGAGCCATCCCCGCACGAGCACTGATCCTCCATGCCTGATCCCACCACCCCCCTGCATACCCTGGCCTTCCAGACCGCCGGGGATGTGGTGGATGGCTTCCGTGTGTTCGGCTTCGATATCGCTGATCTGCAGAAGGGAACCCTGGTTTATCTGGGTCTGTCGTCGCTGGCCTTTGTCATCGTCTGGATCGTCGGTGCCCTGAGGCGTAGCTGAGGTCAGCCTGGGAACTGAGGGATCTCAGACCTGGCTGTCGTCCAGCAATTGCAGTTGCCGTTCCGGTGATTCCTCATTGATGAACCCGTAGGCCTCAAACACTCCCGGATCGGGATGGGTGATGCGGGCCACGCCATCCGCTTCACGGTCGAGTTGGAATCCTTCAGCGGCCATGCGCCGCATCAGGGCAGCGGATTCCTCGAAGCGGGCGGCCATGGCATCCAGGCTGGCGCAGTCGCTGGTGAGGCCGGCTTCCTTCCAGGTGAAATGGGCCATGGCGAATGGGGTGGTGTCGGTGGGTCAGGGGCGGAGCAGCAACCCCAACACCACCAGTATCAGGCTGGCGCCCCAGAAGGCGAGCACCACCCTCTCCTCGCTGAGACCGCCCAGTTCAAAGTGGTGGTGCAGCGGTGCCATGCGGAACAGGCGACGCCCCTGGCCGTCGGGCCCCTTGGTGGCTTTGAACACCCACACCTGCAGGATCACCGAGAGGGACTCGGCCAGGAACACCCCTCCCATCAGCAGCAGGGGCCAGAGGCTGTCCCCCAGCAGGGCGACGGCGCTGAGGGCCGCGCCCATCGCCAGCGAGCCGGTGTCCCCCATGAACACCCGGGCCGGATGGCGGTTCTGGCTGAGGAATCCCAGCCAGCAGCCCGCCATGGCAAGGCAGAAGGCCGCCAGGGCGGGATCGCCGTCGTTGCCGCGCAGCATCAGTTGCAGCCCCAGGCCGCTGAACACGATTGCGCCGCAGCCGGCGGCCAGGCCGTCGAGACCATCGGTGAGGTTGGTGGCGTTGCTCTCCGCCAGGAACACGAACAATCCCAGGGGCCAAATCAACAGCCCGAGGGGCAGGATCCAGCCGAAGGGCAGCCCCACATCCCCGGCCGCGGCGCCCCCCAGCCAGCCGCCCAGGGCGGCCCAGATCAGGAACAGCAGGGCGGCCCCCCCCTGGAGCAGCAGCTTGCCCCGCGGGGTCAGACCGGTGTTCGTCTGGCGGGTGAGGCTGCGCCAGTCATCGACGGCGCCGATGGCCATAAACGCCAGCGTCACGGCGGCCACCGCCAGCAATCGGGGATCCGTGGGCGCCACCAGCGCCCCCACCAGAACCCCCACCGGCACCACCAGCAGGCCTCCCATCGTGGGCGTGCCCGCCTTGCTCTGGTGGGCCTGGGGGCCTTCGTCGCGGATCACCTGGCCGAGCTTGAGGCGCCGCAGTCGCGGCACCCCCCAGGCGGCCACCCCAGCGCTCACGGCCAGGGCCACCAGCAGGGGCAGGCTGAGCATCGAATTGCTCACCCGCCAGTCGGCCGCCAGGCAGGCGCCCAGCACGATCAACGCCAGCAGAGCGGCGGGCAGTCTGCCGTCGGGCACCTTCATGGCGGGCTCAGTCTTCCCAGTCCTCCTCGGCCGTGTCGTCCACCTGGTTGTAGTCCTCCTTCTCGCCCATCAGCGCGGAGAGCTCCTCCTCCTCCACGGTGCTCACATCCGTACCGGCGCTCTCCTCATCCGCCACCAGGCGGCCGCTGGCCTCCAGCAGGCTGAGCAGGTCGGGCTCATCCCGCAGCGGCAGCACGGGCGCCGGTTCATCGCGCCGGTAGCGGGTGAGCGAAGGGTTGATGGTATCGAGGATGCTCATGCGGGCTCCAGCGGGCTGGATCCAGAAAGTCCAATCCGTCAGCCTACCGTCTGCACAGCCAGACCACCAGTTCTCCTCCGATGCTCCTCCGCAAGTTCGGCCCCGTGGCCCGGCTCTGGACCCTCGCCCTCGCCCTCAGCGGCCTGCTGGTCTGGGCGGGGCAGCGCTGGTCGTCTCCGCCGCCGATCCGGGCCGATCTGGTGCTGGCCCTGCTGCTGTTGCCCCCCCTCGCCACCGTGGTGGTGGTGCTGCGCCGCTGGGCCCTGCCGGTCGAGGGGACAGAATCGGTCCGAACCAGTGAGGAGACGCGGGCATGAGCCAGTCCGGCGCGAAGGCAGGGAGCGGTCCACGGGCCCGACGGGTGGTGCTCGCCTACTCCGGTGGCGTCGACACCAGCGTCTGCATCCCGTATCTCAGGCAGGAATGGGGCGTGGAGGAGGTGATCACCTTCGCTGCCGACCTCGGCCAGGGGGATGAACTGGGGCCGATCCAACGCAAGGCGTTGGCG
>JBIKTO010000437.1:0-2714 GCA_044348065.1 Cyanobium sp. | reverse complement strand
ACGCGGCAGTGCAACCTCACCTCCTGCACGATGCTGGCCGACTTTCTGCTCGATGGTGAGCTCAGCAGACAGGCGAAGGCCAAGGGAATGCCGGAGCCCGAATCCTTCTACCAGGATGTGCTCGCCAACTATGGCGACACCATCGATCACAACTGTCAGACCCGCGCACTCAGGGATCTGGGAATCGAGTCCTACTACACCCAGCAGAGTCTCTCCGCCGATGAGCTGCTGCTCTCCCTCAGCCACGGCATTCCGGTTGTTCTGGGCGTGAAGTACAAAGCCGGTGGCCACATCGTTCTGCTGGTCGGCCACGATCCCGATCGTCGTGTCTGGCTCGTCCATGATCCCTTCGGTACCCGGCACGGCTCCAGCGACAGCTATGACATTGGTGTCGGTGGGGCCTATGACGAATACAGCTACGGCACCTTTGATCGCATTTTCTGGGACCGCGGTCCCGGCACAGGTGACGGTCGGATTGTCACAAGCGTGCAGGGAAAATCCACAGGGCTACCCACCAACCTTTGAGACCACCAGCGCATCCCCATCCACGTCCCCACCATGGCCGGCATCTCTCCCGAGAAGTTTCTCGACTTCATCACCTTCTTCCAGAAAGACAACGCCAACCACGTCGAAGCGATGAAGGCCTTCGCCAGCGCGGTTGATCCAGCCCTGATGGATGACCAGGCCGCCTGGGTCCAGCAATACCGGACGCCCCCCCCATCCCCCCGATCCGAGGCCGCAGGGGATGGGCCCAGCCTGATCAGCAAGGAGCAACTGGCGAGCATCTGGATTTGCAGTCCGTCCTTGATCAAGGATGAGGAAGTTGTTGAACTCAACGCCTGTTTGCACGAATTCGACATCACCACCAAGCCCAGGCTCCGCCATTTCCTCAGCCAGACGGCCCATGAATCTGGTGGCGGACGGTACAAGAAAGAACTGGCATCCGGCTGGGACTATGAAGGCCGCCGCGATCTGGGCAACACCGAACCGGGCGATGGCCCCCGCTTCAAAGGAGCCGGCTACATCCAGCTCACTGGCAGGGCCAACTACCAGGCTTTTGCCAACTTCATCCAAGATCCGGCCGTGATGCAGGGCGTCAACTACGTCGCTGACCATTACCCCTTCACCTCGGCAGGCTTCTGGTGGATCAACAACAAGATGAACGAATTCTGCGACACCAATCCAAGCGTGTTAGCCGTTACCAAAATCGTGAATGGTGGCACCAATGGCTTGGAAGATCGGGAGATGTATTACCAGCGCTGCCTGAAGGCGATCCCCTGAGCCTGATTCAATCGCGGCAGTAGCCCACCTCGCCCTTGAGTGGGGGTTTGCAGGGGAAGCGGAGCGGGATGAAGATGCGCGCACCATTGCTGATGTTGGTCAGAACAGTGTTGCCCTGGGCCAGCACTTGCCGCTGCCACACGCCACCCAGTTGATCGCGCAGGTAGAGCGGATCCCCCGGTTTCCGCGGTGGCAGCTCGCTGTAGTTCATCCGCAGTCCATCCTTCCAGAGCAGCCGCAAACCCCCTTGCGGCAGGGCTTGATCCACACAGGCGATGCTCACATCGTTGAAGGCACAGTCTTTCCACCCATCCCGGGCTACCTGCGGAGTCAGCGGCCCCTGCCGTGGCGCGGAACCGCCCGGTTCGGCCTGCGCCCCTGGGGGGGGACCCGCCATCAGCGGGACAGCGACCCCGACCAGCAGCCAAAACACCGGCAGCAATGAACGGATGAATCGGAGTTCTCGGTCCATGGCCATCGGGATCCCTGCCTGATCATGCCGCATCAGCGGAGCGGTTCTTGCCGCTGATGCGGCTGACGGCATCGCCGCCACCGCGAAACGGCGCCGTCTTGTCCTGAAGGCGATCCAGCAGGCCCGATGCGATCGGGAGCTCACTTTGCTGGGCGGGAGTCCGGCCGATGGGCACACGTGGAGCGAGCACGGCGGGCAATCACTTGAAAATCAGAACTCATCCCAAAGGATTCAGGGTGCAGCAATAGTTGATGGCGGTGCAGGAGTTGACAAGCTATGCGCAGATGGCTGGCGGGAGTTACTTGCCAGATCCAGGCCGTAGCATCCCTCGACGTGGTGACAATGCGCCGACCATCGGGGCTGAAGGCTACAGCCCTGACGGAACGTCGAGCCCCTGAATCGCGGTGGTGATCGGTTGGCGGTTGGCCGTATTCCAGAGCAGGAGCGATGACCCCCCTCCCGCTGGAGGGCCGCCAGATGATCTCCCAGGGAAGCCCGCAGATTTTCATCCTTGTCGGAGTAGGAGAGGAAGAGGCGAAGAGGCGATCCCACCAGCCACGATCTCGCAAGTGCACCGCTTGCATTCTGAAGGATCCCCCTCGCCTGCCCACGGGGGAGAGATCTTCCTTAGTGGCTTAGGGGCCAGATCGCCGGCGCGGTTCGGTGGCCTGACAATTCATCGAGGCACACGTCGCTGATCGAGAGAAAATGGAGTGAAGTCTCAACAGAGATCGGCTTGAAACCAGCAAAGCTTGCTGTTGGTATTCGGGCCGACTCTTCGCTTCGCGGGGAATCCAGTATCGGGGAGGTCCTGGCCGCAATTCATGACTGGGTGGCCAGAGAGGGCCGCAGGTTCTGCAGACCCTTGAGGAACATGGGGATGAAGGTGTTCACCAGCTCCTCCGGTTTGTCCTCCCACACGCGGCGGGCCGCCAGCACCCGTGATTTCTGCAGATCCTGG
>JBIKTO010000097.1:0-7845 GCA_044348065.1 Cyanobium sp. | reverse complement strand
TGGCGGGCTCCGCCTCGGCGGGCGGGGCGGCGGGCCGCGAGGGCCGGGCGAAGGGATCGACCCGGGCGCCGCGACCGCCACCGCGGCCCTCCTCGCGCTCGCCCGGGAAGCGATCGCGTCGGCGTTCCCCGCCGCCGCCGCGGCTCCCCTCCCGGGAGGCGGGGGGACGACCTCCCCCCTGGGCCTGATGCTGGGCGATCAGCTCGCTGAGCTGGCCCTGCTCGAGCTGCTGGGCGAGGGTGCGCAGGGAGAAGCCCAGCACCGCCACGGTGGAGCGCAGACCGAAGGCCTCCTGCAGGGCGCGGGCCGCCTGCATCTCGTTGTCGCTGAGGCGGATCCGGAAGCCACCGCTGTCGCGACCGCCGCCCTCGCGACCGCCGAAGTCGCGGCCACCGGGGGGGCGACCGGTGCGAGCGGCCTCTGGATTGGTGGAAGTGCTCTCGTCGGCCATCGCCAGACCTTATTCAGGGGCAAGTGTGGCGCATCGGCCGCTCGGGTTCGTCAGCGGCCGGACACAGCCAGAGCAACTGATGCTCACCCTCCGAGCCGGCGGCGCCCTCCAGCCCCTGCCGGCCCAGCACCAGGAGCGGCAGGCGGCGCGGCCGCTCCAGCGCCCAGCGCTGCCGGTACTCGGCGCGCAGGGCGAGGTAGCGCTCCAGGGTCCAGCCCCGGTTGCCCGCCTCCCGGGCGCTCCAGAAGCGCCGCTGGGCCTCCCGGCAGGCCTCCGGGCCGAATTCCTCCCAGCAGCGGAGCTGGGCCTCCCAGCCCCCCAGCCCCCGCTGGCGCCATTCGCGGTAACGCGCCAGCTCGGGCGCCTCGCCGCTGACATCCGGCGGCAGTCGGCGCGCCAGACCCGCCAGGGATTCCAGCGTGAGCCGCAGCCAGCAGCGATCGAGCAGCAGCACGGGCAGGGTTTCGCTCCAGCGGCTGTGCTCCTGCAGCTCCCGCCAGTGGCGAATCAGGTCATGGCGCTGGCGGGGGGTGAGCTGATCGAGCAGGTCGGCTTCGGCCAGCGGGCGGACGGCGCTGGCGCCATGGCCGGCCGGACCGGAACGCGCTCGCCTGCGATGGCGGGAGGGGTGCCTCTCCATCGCCGTCCACGCCGCCCGCTGGTGGTTGTGACCTTATCGCCCTCAGCCGGAGGCTGGGGGCCCCGGCCAGCCACGGGCCGGATTGGAAGATCTGAGCTAGAGAAGCTGTGCCGCAGGCCGCCCCGTGACCCTTCCCGTCTCCCCACCGCCCGTGCAGCCGACCGTGCAGCCGGCCGTGCAGCCGGCCGTCTGGCGTGGCCCGGCGCTGCTGCTGGGCGGCGGGCTGGTGGTGAGCGAAGCGGTGGCCCAGCTGCTCCATCTGGAGGGCACCACCCTGCTGACCGGCGGGCTGCTGGCCGGGGGCTGGTGGCTGCTCTCCCGCCGCACCACCCGGCCCAGCGCCCGTCGCCCCCGCAGCCTCGACGGCTGGGTGGAGCGCTGCGTGGCGGTGCTGGCCCAGTTCGAGAGGCTGCTGGATGAGGCGGAGCGGGAGGGAAGCCTCGCCCCCCGCCGCGAGGAGTTGCAGGCCCTCCAGCGGGAGCCGCTCTCCCGGCCGCTGCAGCTCGCCCTGGCCAGCTCCCAGCCACCGCCCGCGGAGCTGCAGCCGCCCTTCGCCGCCGCCCTGCAAGGCCCCCGCGGCCTGCGGCTCCACTGGGGGGAAGGCCTGCCGGCCCTCAGTCCCGACTGGCGCTGGAGCCCGCCCTTCGCCCGCAGCGACCTGCTGCTGTTCCACCTGCGCCGGCCGCTGCGGGGCGCCGATCTGCGCTGGCTCGAAGCGCTGCCCGCCGACCAGCCGGTGTGGCTGCTGCTGGAGGATCCCCTCGGGGGCGGCGAGGGGGCTGGGCTGGCCGGCGAGCTGCGCAGCCTCTGGCCCGCCGCCGATCCCCAGCGGCTGCTGGCCTGGGATGGCTCCGCCACCGGCCTGACCGCCAGCCTGGCGCCCCTGGCCGACTGGCTGGCGCGAGAAGGGGGACGGCTGACGGAGGCCACGGCGCTGCGCCGTTTCGAGGCGCTGCACGGTCGCTGGCAGGGGGATCTGGAGGGGTTGCGCCGGTCAGAGTGGCAGGGGTTGCTGCGGCGCACCCAGTGGCTGGTGGCCGCCGGCGTGATCGCCGCGCCCCTGCCCAGCGTCGATCTGCTGGTGCTGGCCTGCGCCAACGGGCTGATGCTGCGGGAGATGGCACGCCTCTGGGAGTGCCCGTGGGACGCGGAGACCTTACGGGCCGCGGCCCTGGAGCTGGGGCGCGCCGCCCTGGCCCTGGGGCTGGTGGAGTGGAGCGGCCAGGCCCTGAGCGCGGCCCTGCGCCTGCACCACGCCGGCTGGCTGATCGGCGGCGGCCTGCAGGCCCTGAGCGCCGCTTATCTCACCCGGGTGGTGGGTCGGGCGATGGCCGATGTGCTGGCCCTCAGCGCCGGTGTTCCGGAGGCCGACCTGGCGGCGATCCGCCGTCAGGCGCCGATGCTCGTGGCCCGCGCGGCGGAGGCGGAGAAACTGGACTGGGCGGGCTTCCTGCAACAGGGCAGCGACTGGCTGGGCCAGCAGCGGAGCGCGACGCCAAAAGTTCAACAAAGTACATAAATATTCCTTGCAATTTGCTGCCGCGGCCGCCGGCGCGTTGCCGCCCGCAGCTCTCGCCGTAGCCTGGAAAAGCTCGTTCTGGTCTTAGCGGCCAGGTCGGGTCTTCTCTCCATTCCCCACTCACCGCATTCCTTTTGCCATGACCACTGCCCTCCGCAGCGGCCGGGTTGGAAGCTGGGAAAGCTTCTGCCAATGGGTGTCGTCCACCAACAACCGCATTTATGTGGGTTGGTTCGGTGTGCTGATGATCCCCTGCCTGCTGGCTGCCACCATCTGCTTCATCATCGCCTTCATCGCCGCTCCGCCCGTCGACATCGACGGCATCCGCGAGCCGGTGGCTGGTTCCTTCCTCTACGGCAACAACATCATCTCCGGCGCTGTTGTTCCCTCCAGCAACGCCATCGGCCTGCACTTCTACCCGATCTGGGAAGCCGCCAGCCTCGATGAGTGGCTGTACAACGGTGGCCCCTATCAGCTGGTGGTGTTCCACTTCCTGATCGGCATCTCCGCCTACATGGGCCGCCAGTGGGAGCTCTCCTACCGGCTCGGCATGCGCCCCTGGATCTGCGTCGCTTACAGCGCCCCCCTTTCGGCCGCCTTCGCCGTGTTCCTGGTGTATCCCTTCGGTCAGGGTTCCTTCTCCGATGGCATGCCCCTGGGCATCAGCGGCACCTTCAACTTCATGCTGGTGTTCCAGGCGGAGCACAACATCCTGATGCACCCCTTCCACATGCTGGGGGTGGCCGGTGTGTTCGGCGGCAGCCTGTTCTCCGCCATGCACGGTTCGCTGGTGACCAGCAGCCTGGTGCGGGAGACCACCGAAACCGAAAGCCAGAACTACGGCTACAAGTTCGGCCAGGAAGAAGAGACCTACAACATCGTGGCCGCCCACGGTTACTTCGGTCGCCTGATCTTCCAGTACGCCTCCTTCAACAACAGCCGTAGCCTCCACTTCTTCCTGGCCGGCTGGCCGGTGGTGGGCATCTGGTTCACCTCCATGGGCATCAGCACCATGGCCTTCAACCTGAACGGTTTCAACTTCAACCAGTCGATCCTCGACGGCCAGGGCCGCGTGCTGCCCACCTGGGCCGACGTGCTCAACCGCGCCAATCTGGGCATGGAAGTGATGCACGAGCGCAACGCCCACAACTTCCCCCTCGACCTGGCCAGCGTGCAGGCCACCCCGGTGGCCCTCACCGCCCCGGCGATCGGCTGAGCTCCGGCGAGCCCCGCCCGCCAGCCCCCTCCCAGGAGGGGGCTTTTTCATGGCGGAGCAGTCCGGGGGGCCGGTAGTGTCGTGAGCCCTGCCCCCTGGCTCGCCGCCCAGGCCGCCCGTGTCGATCCGCCGGATCGTTCCCCTCGCCCTGATCCCGGTGCTGGTCGGCTGCGGTGCCCCGGCCGCGAAGCTGGCCGCCGACGATCCGCGCCCACGGGTGATCGCCAGCTTCACCGTGCTGGCGGACATGGCCCAGGAGGTGGCCTGCGGCCGGCTGCGGGTGGAATCGCTCACCCGCCCCGGCGCCGAGATCCACGGCTATGAGGTCACCCCCTCCGACCTGCGGCGGGCGCGCGGCGCGAAGCTGCTGCTGGAGAACGGCCTCGGCCTCGAGCGCTGGATGGACCGCTTCGCCACCAGCCTCGGCCCGATCCCGCGGGTGGTCGTGAGCCAGGGGGTGGCCACGATCCCGATCGACGCGGAAGGCGACCGGGCCAGCAATCCCCATGCCTGGATGTCGCCGCAGGCGGCCCGCGTGTATGTGGACAACCTGCAGCAGGCCTTCAGCCGCCTCGATCCGGCCGGGGCGACGCAGTTCAGCCGCTGCGCCGCCGCCTACCGGGCCCAGCTCGATCGGCTCGATGCCGACCTGCGCCGGCAGATCGCCGGCCTGCCGCCCCAGCACCGCCTGCTGGTGACCTGCGAGGGGGCGTTCTCCTACCTGGCCCGTGACTACGGCCTGGAGGAGGGCTGGCTCTGGCCGGTGAACGGCGAGCGGGAGGTCACGCCCCAGCGCATGCGCCGGCTGATCGCCAGCGTGCGCAGCCGCCGGGTGCCGGCGGTGTTCTGCGAAAGCACCGTGGATGCCCGGGCCATGCGACGCGTGGCGGCCGAGAGCGGCGCGCGGCTGGCCGGCATCCTCCATGTCGATTCCCTCTCGCCGCCGGGGGGCGTGGCCCCCACCTATCTGAAGCTGATGCGCCACAACGTCGAGAGCGTGCGCCGGGGGCTCGCGCCCCGGTGAGGCGGCCCCGTTGAATGGGGGGATGCACACCGCCCCCCTGGCCCCCGATCCGGTCGCGACCATCGCCAGCGGCGCGGCGCGGCTGCAGGTGAGCGGGCTGACGGTCCGCTACGGACCGGAACCGGCGCTGGAGGCCGTGGATCTGCGGCTGGAGGCCGGCAGCATCTGCGCCCTGGTGGGGCTCAACGGCGCCGGCAAATCCACCCTGTTCCGCGCCTTGATGGGCTTTCTGGCCCCCAGCGCCGGCACGATGGCCGTCGACGGGCTGCCGGTGGCCCAGGCCCAGCGGCGGCAGTGGGTGGCCTATGTGCCCCAGGACGATCAGGTGCCGTGGGACTTCCCGCTGCGGGTGTGGGATGTGGTGATGATGGGCCGCTACGGCCGCATGAACCTGCTGCGCTGGCCCGCCGCCAGCGACCGCCAGGCGGTGGCCGAGGCCCTGGGCCGGGTGGAGCTCGCCGAACTGCGGGAGCGACCGATCGGGGCCCTCTCCGGCGGTCAGCGCAAACGGGCCCTGCTGGCCCGGGCGATCGCCCAGCGGGGCCGGCTGCTGCTCCTCGATGAACCATTCACCGGGGTCGACCGCCGCAGCGAGGGGCTGATCATCGACCAGCTGCGGGAGCTGCGGGATGACGGCGCCTCGGTGCTGATCGCCACCCACGATCTGGATGCCATCCCGGGCTTCTGCGACCAGGTGGTGCTGCTCAACCGGCGCGTGCTGGCCAGCGGCGCCACCGCCGCGGTGTTCACCCAGGCCAACCTGCTGCGCACCTTCGGCGCCCCGGCGGGGCTGGAGCGATGATCGAGGCCGCCACCCTCTGGCTGCTGGAGCCGCTGCAGCAGCTGTTCATCCAGCGGGCCCTGGCCCTGGGGCTGCTGGTGGCGGTGGTCTGCGCCCTGCTCTCCTGCTACATGACCCTCAAGGGCTGGGCCCTGATGGGCGATGCCATCTCGCACGCGGTGCTGCCGGGGGTGGTGCTGGCCTACGTGGCCCAGGTGCCGTTCGCGGTCGGCGCTTTCCTGTTCGGGGTGGGATCGGTGTCGCTGATCGGCTGGCTGCGCCGCCACACCCGCGTGCGGGAGGACTCCCTGATCGGGCTGGTGTTCACCGGCTTCTTCGCCCTGGGGCTGGTGCTGATCTCCAAGCTGCGCAGCGGTGTGGACCTCGGCCACATCCTCTTCGGCAACCTGCTGGGCCTCAACGACGGCGACATCGTCCAGACGGTGGTGATCGGGGCGGTGGTGCTGCTGGTGCTGCTCCTGCGCCGTCGCGACCTGCTGCTGTTCTGCTTCGATCCGGCCCAGGCCCGCTCGATCGGCCTGCGCACCGGCCTGCTCCACTACCTGCTGCTCACCCTGGTGAGCCTGGCCACGGTGGCGGCCCTGCAGGCGGTGGGCATCATCCTGGTGGTGGCCATGCTCGTCACCCCGGGCGCCACCGCCTTCCTGCTCACCGACCGGTTCGACCGCATGAACCTCTACGCGGTGGCCCTGGCGATGCTGGCCACCGCGCTGGGGGTGATCGTGAGCTACTGGCTGGATGCCTCCACGGCCGGGTGCATCGTGCTGGTGCAGACGGGCCTGTTTCTGGTGACGATGCTGCTGGCGCCGCGCCATGGCCTGCTGGCCCGCCGTTGGCCGTCGCGCCCGTGATGGTGCCTCCCGCCCCGCCCCCCGCCGCGCTCGATGCCCAGGCGGCGCGCCTCCAGCGCTGGCCCTGGTGGCCGCTGCTGCCCCTCTATCCCTACGGCCGGCGCCGCACCCTGGTGCGGGAACTGCTGCCCGAGCGGCTCTGGGCCTTCGAGCAGCTGCAGGGGGTCTGGTATGTGGCGGTGCCGATCCGGATGAGCGTGCTGCGGCTGGAGGAGGGCCTGCTGCTCTACGCCCCGGTGGCCCCCACCGCCGAGGTGCTGGAGGGGTTGCGCGAGCTGGAGGGGCGCTACGGCCCGGTGCGCTCGATCGTGCTGCCCACCGCCTCCGGCCTGGAGCACAAGCTGCCGGTGCCGGCGATGGCCCGGGCCTTCCCCGCCGCCACCGTGTGGGTGACGGCGCGCCAGTGGAGCTACCCCCTCAACCTGCCGCCGGCCTGGCTGGGCTTTCCCCCCGGCCGCACCCGGGTGCTGCTGGAGGATGGGGTCCCCCACCCCGATCAGCTCTGCTGGGAGGCCCTTGGTCCCCTCGATCTCGGGCTGGGCAGCTTTCTGGAGGTGGCCTGCCTGGATCGGGCCAGCGGGGCGCTGCTGGTCACCGATGCCCTGGTGGCGATCCCGCCGGAGCCGCCGCCGGTGTTTGCGCTGGACCCCACGCCGCTGCTGTTCCACGCCCGGGAGCGGGGCTGCGAACCCCTGCTGGACGACCCCGAGCGACGGCGGCGCGGCTGGCAGCGGCTGGTGCTGTTCGCCAATTACCTGCGCCCGGCCCCCCTTGATGTGCCGCCCCTGGCGGAGGTGCTGCGCGATGCCTTCGCTCCCGGCTGCCGCGATCCCCGCAGCCACTTCGGCCTCTACCCCTTCCGCTGGCGGCAGGACTGGCAGCGGGAGGCGGAGGCGCTGATGGCGGCGGAGCCAAGGCCGCAGGTGGCGGCGGTGCTGGAGCGGCTGGTGTTCCCGCGCCAGCGCCCGGCCCTGCTGGCCTGGCTGCGGCAGCTGGCGGGGCTGGAAGGGGTCCGCTGGCTGGTGCCGGCCCACTACGCGGCGCCGGTGCCGATCGATGGCGGCGGGATCGGGGCCCTGGCGGAGGCGCTGGAGAGGCGGTCCTGGGCCCCGGATCAGGGGTCGTGGGCCTTTCTGGCGGGGATCGACCGGGCCCTGGTGCGCTCCGGCCTGGTGCCCGGCGACGGCTGAGGCCTCAGAGCCGCAGTTCGCCCGGATCGTCGCAGTCGGTGGGGTCGAGGCCGCCGCCGATCAGGGCGGTTTCCAGCTCCATGCGCTGCTCCATCTGGCGCAGGAAATAACCGGTCATCATCGCGGAGGCCAGCAGTCCGGCGAGGCTTTCG
>JBIKTO010000074.1:0-8566 GCA_044348065.1 Cyanobium sp. | reverse complement strand
CCTCTACCTCGGCGATGCCGGCCTGGCCGACACCCTGGCGATCGAGGCCGCCGGGCGGCTGGAGCAGGGGGCCGGGGTCGCCGCCCGCCAGGCGCTCGAGGCGGTGCAGGTGCCGATCGGTGGCGGCGCCACCCGCCTGCCCCTGGCCCGGCTGCTGCCCGCCGGTCAGCTGCGGGATCTGGAGGAACTCCTCGAACCCTTCTCCGGATAAGGTGGCGCCCCAACCTCCACACCGACGGTCCGTGCTGATCATTGAGGTGACCAATGCCCGCGAGGTGGTGCGCCAACGCATCGGCAAGCTCGGCAGCCGCCTGATCGGCAAGGTGGTGGATGCGGAGGCCCAGGTGGAGAAAGCCCTGATTCAGGAGCTGGAGAACGCCTTCCGCGAGTTCGGCATCGAGGCCCGGATCGTGTCGGTGGATGGCCCGCAGATGCTGGGGCGCTCCCGCCTGGAGGTGCCCCTCCAGGTGCGCGAGGAGCGCGAGGTGCGGCTCCCCTAGGCCCGGCCGGGCAGACGCCGGCGCAGCGTGGCCAGCAGGTCCTGCACCTCCGGCACCCCGGCCCCCGAGGCCACCAGTCCATACACGGCGGTCCCCAGGGCGCTGCCCAGGGCGCACTGAACCAGCAGTCCCCCCAGGCCCGCCGGCCACGGCAGCCGCTCCGCCACCAACCAGGCCACCAACGCCCCCAGCGTTGCCGCCAGCAGGAGCAGGCCGGTGTCCCTGGCCCAGCGGCGCAGGGGCAGCCCCCCGAGCCGGATCCGCAGGGCCAGGAGCAGGCCCAGGCAGGTGATCACGTTCACGCTCACCGTGGCCAGCACCAGGCCGGGGGCCCCGAAGTTGAGGGCCGGAAGCTGCAGCCCCCAGGGGGTGGGGCCCCCCACCAGGAACCAGTCGAAGAAGGCGTTCAGGCCGATGCCCGCCAGCGACCAGCGAAAGGGCGTGGTGCCATCCCCCAGGGCGTAGAACACCCGCACCAGCACATCGCGGCTGAGATAGGCCGGCATGCCGAGGCCGTAGGCCATCAGCAGACCTCCCACCAGCCGCGAGGCCTCGCCGTCGAAGGCGCCGCGCTGATAGACCAGGGCCACGATCGGCCCCGCCAGGGCGATCATCAGCCCCCCCAGCGGCAGCATGCTCGCGTTCGAGAGCATCAGGCCCTGGCGGATGCGCGCCACCAGGGCGGGCCGGTCCTGCGGCGCGGTCAGCCGGGCATAGACCGGCAGCAGGGGCACCAGCAGAGCGTTGGAGATCAGGCCCAGGGGCGTCTGAACCAGCAGGTTGGCGTAGCCCAGGCCGGCCGCCGCGCCCACGATGCCGGAGGCGAAGAACAGATCGACGAACACATTGATCTGCAGCATGCCTGAGGCAAAGGTGGCTGGTGCCATCACCCGCAGCACCTCCTGAACGCCCGGATCCCGCCAGTCCCAGATCAGCTGGAGGCGATTCAGCCCCTCGCGGGCCAGGGCCGGCAGCTGGATCAGCCACTGGAGCACGGCGCCGAGGGTGGTGCTGGCCGCCAGCACCACCCCGCCGATCAGCACGTTCTGGGGCAGGGCGATCGCCGGCCCCAGCTGCCCCCAGAGCAAGCCGATGCCGCCGATCACCGCCACGCTGGAGAGCAGTGGACTCACCGAGGGCAGCCAGAAGACGTCGGCGGCATTGAGGGCCCCGAACCCCAGGCCGATCAGCCCGGCCAGCAGGGCCATCGGCGCCATCCAGCGCAGCTGCAGCACGGCGCTGTGGTGGCGGATCGGATCCAGCCCGGGACCCACCAGGTCGATCAGGGGGTCGGCCGCCACCAGCAGCAGCAGGGTGACGCCGATCAGGACGGCGCCCACGATCGTGTTGATCGCCGCCAGCACATGGGCCCCCTCCTCCCGCGGGCGGCGGGCCAGCACGCTCACCATGGCGCTGTGGAATGGTCCGTTGATGCCTCCCAGCAGGATCAGCAGGAAGCCGGGCAGCACATAGGCGTAGTTGTAGGCGTCGTAGGCCACCCCCACCCCGAAGGCGGCGGCGATCACCTGCTGGCGCACCAGCCCCGCCACTTTGGAGAGAGCCGTGGCCACCGCCACGATCAGGGCGATGCGACGCAGCGAGCGGGCCATGCGGTCCGGGGGGCAGCCCCGATGGAACGCAGGGCAGTATGGCCGCCGTGTTCCCGGCGCCCGCGATGCCCAAGCCCACCCCTGTGACCCCGGGGGCCGTGGTGCTCGATCCCGGCCCGCTCCAGGAGGGTGTGCTGCTGCGGCGCTACAAGCGCTTCCTGGCCGATGTGGCCCTCGCCGACGGCCAGGAGGTGACGGCCCACTGCCCGAACACCGGCCCGATGGCCGGCGTGCTGATCCCCGGCGGCCGGGTGCGGCTGCGCTTTGATCCCTCCCCCACCCGCAAGCTCGCCTGGACATGGGAGCAGGCGGAGGTGCCGGGGGCTGACGGGGCACCGGTCTGGGTGGGTGTCAATACCGCCCTGCCCAACCGGCTGGTGCGGGCCACGATCGAGGCCGGATGCCTGGAGCCCTGGCTGGGGCCGGTGGGGGCGATCCGGGCGGAGGTGCCCTATGGCGCGGCGAAGCGCAGTCGCATCGACCTGCTGCTCACACCCGCACCGGGGGCGGCCGATCCGCGGCCGATCTACGTGGAAGTGAAGAACACCACCTGGAGCGAGGGCCCGCTGGCCCTGTTCCCCGACACCGTCACCGAGCGCGGCCAGAAGCACCTGGAGGAGCTGATGGGTCTGCTGCCCCAGGCCCGGGCGGTGCTGCTTCCCTGCCTCAGCCGCGGCGATGTGAGCCGCTTCGCGCCCGGCGATCGGGCGGATCCCCGCTACGGGGAGCTGTTCCGGCGGGCGCGGGCGGCGGGGGTGGAGGTGCTGCCCTGCCGCTATGCCTTCGCCGCCGACGCGGTGCGCTGGCTCGGCCTGGCGGAGGTGAGCGATCACCAGCGCTGAGACCGGCACCGGCCGCCGCGGGGCCCCTCCCCATAGAGTCTGTGCGGTCTGCCCCAGCCGCCTTGGACACCCGTGCCTTCAAGCGCAGCCTGCACCATTCGGAGCGCTACAACCGTCGCGGCTTCGGCCTGGGGGAGGAGGTCTCCGGCAGTCTGCAGACCGCCTATCAGAGCGATCTGATCGCCAGCCTGCGCACCAACGGCCATGAGTTGCGCTCCGGTCGCCTGACGGTGCGGCTGGCGGAGGCCTTCGGGTTCTGCTGGGGGGTGGAGCGGGCCGTGGCGATGGCCTACGAAACCCGGCGCCATTACCCGAGCGAGCGGATCTGGATCACCAACGAAATCATCCACAACCCCTCGGTGAACGCCCACCTGCGCGAGATGGACGTGCGCTTCATCCCCGTGGAGGCCGGTGTCAAGGACTTCTCGGAGGTGGCCGGCGGCGATGTGGTGATCCTGCCCGCCTTCGGCGCCACGGTGCAGGAGATGCAGCTGCTCAGTGAGCGCGGCTGCCACATCGTCGACACCACCTGTCCCTGGGTATCGAAGGTGTGGAACACCGTGGAGAAGCACAAGAAGCACGCCTTCACCTCGATCATCCACGGCAAGGTCAAGCACGAGGAGACGCTGGCCACGAGCTCGTTCGCCGGCACCTACCTAGTGGTGCTCGACCTGGCCGAGGCCCAGATGGTGTGCGATTACATCCTGGGGCGAGGGGATCGGCAGGGCTTCATGGAGCGCTTCTCGCGCGCCTGCTCGCCGGGCTTCGACCCCGACCGCGACCTCTCGCGGGTGGGGGTGGCCAACCAGACGACGATGCTCAAGAACGAAACCGAGGAGATCGGCCGGCTGTTCGAGCGCACCATGCTGGCCCGCTACGGCCCGGTCGAGCTGGACCAGCACTTCCTGGCCTTCAACACGATCTGTGACGCCACCCAGGAGCGGCAGGATGCGATGTTCGCCCTGGTGGATGAACCGCTGGATCGGATGGTGGTGATCGGCGGCTTCAACTCCTCGAACACCACCCACCTGCAGGAGATCGCCGTCAGCCGCGGCACCCCCTCCTTCCACATCGACACGCCCGAACGCATCGGTCCGGGCAACCGCATCGAGCACAAGCTGCTCGGCGGTGACCTTGAGACGGTGGAGCCGTTCCTACCACAGGGCCCGATCCGGGTGGGCATCACCTCCGGCGCCTCCACCCCCGACCGGGTGGTGGAGGACGTGATCCGTCGGCTGATCGAGATCTGCGACGGCTGAGGGCCAGCGGCGGCGGCGGCTTTACATTTCCGTAAGACCCGGCCTCCGGCCCCCGTCGCTTGCCGCCCGCCTCCCGCTTGCCTTCAACCCTTGTCCCTTCCGCTTTCGTCCGTTCTGACCGAGAGCACGCCACCGCCGTCCGTGCCTGACCGGCCCGTCGACCCCTCGCCGTCCGTTCCCCTGCGGGGGATGGAGGATCCACGGGTGCGGCGCTACGCCAGCCGCTTCGCCGACCTGATGGAGATGCGCGCCCCGGCTCCGGTGGTGGAGTCGTATCTGGATCGCCATGAGGGTTGGTTCCAGCGTTGCGCGGCGCCGATGACCGTCTCCCCCCTGGGCCGCGATGGCTACGTGCTCACCCTCGGGCGTTTCGGCAATTTCGGCTTCGAGGTGGAGCCCACGATCGGCCTGGAGCTGCTGCCTCAGGACGCCGGTGTCTACCGCATCCTCACCGCGCCGGTGGAGGATGCCGATGGGGTGCTCGCCGGCCTCTACGACGTGGAGTTCAACGCCAGCCTGCGGCTGGATGAGCCCGGCCTGGATGGGCCGGATCTCTCCCGCGAGGAGGTGGATGGACTGATGGCCCACACCCTGGTGCGCTGGGAGCTCGATCTGCAGGTATGGATCCGGCTGCCGGGGATGATCTCCCTGCTGCCCGAGCCCCTGGTGCAGACCAGCGGCGACCGGCTGCTGCGCCAGATCGTGCGCCAGATCTCCCGCCGCCTCACCTGGAAGGTGCAGGAGGATTTCCACGCCAGCCACGGCATTCCCTGCCCACCGCGGCGCCGGGCGCGCTTCTAGCCCGGTGGCCACGGAGGCGGCCGCTCAGGCCGCCGGTGGCTGCTCAGGCCGCCGGTGGCTGCAGCAGCTTGTTGACGATCTGCATGCCACTGACGGCCTGCCAGAGGAACAGGGTCATCAGCAGCATGTTCAGACCTACATGGATCTTGCGGGCCCACACCTTGCCGGCCTGCATCAGGGGCGCCAGGGCGGCGGCCACGGCGATCAGGCTCAGCATGCCCAGGGCCACCAGCAGATGGGGGCCGACGAACAGCTTGCCGTTGTTCACGTAGGTGACCGCCAGGCCGCCGACGGTGCCGAGGGTCATCAGGGCCAGCAGCAGGCTGCCCGATTGAAAGTGGCGGCGGCCGAACTGGCCCTTGATCAGGTCTTTGCGCTCCTCGGCCGGGGCGGTGCGGGTTTTCTTGGCCTTGATGCCAAGCACCATCGCCTGGATCGAGAGGCCGAGCAGCACCCACATCAGCAGGGGATGGAGGAAGCTGACGGGCAGGGGCAGGGGTGTGGGGATCGCGAGGGCCATGGGGATCCTGGGGGTCTGGCGAAAGTAGGACGGCTCAGTGCAGGAAGTGGCGCCGGCCGGTGACCAGCATCGCCAGCCCCAGCTCGTCGCAGGCGCGGATCGAGTCGCCGTCCCGCAGGCTGCCGCCTGGATGGATCACGGCCGTGATGCCGTGGGCGGCGGCCAGACGCACCGTGTCATCGAAGGGGAAGAAGCCATCGCTGGCCAGCACCGCCCCGCGGGCTCCCTCCCCGGCCGCCGCCAGGGCCAGCTGGGCGGAACCCACCCGGTTGGTCTGGCCGGCGCCGATGCCGAGGCTGCGGCCGCCCCTGGCCACCACGATCGCGTTGGAGCGCACATGGCGCACCAGCTTCCAGGCGAAGCGCAGGTCGCGCTCCTCCTGCCCATCGGGCGGCCGCTGGCTGGCCACGGTCCAGGCGGCCGGCTCCACCGGCAGGTCGTCGAGATCCTGGCCGAGCACGCCGCCGAGGATGCTGCGCAGCTGGCGACGCTCCGCCCGGCTGATCGCCTCCGGGCCGAGCTCCAGCACCCGCAGATTGGCCTTCGCCGCCAGCAGCTCGCGGGCCTCGGGCTGCACCGCCGGGGCCACCACGCATTCGAGGAAGAGGCTGGTGAGCTGCTCGGCGGCGGCGGCCTCGATCGGCGTGTTGAGGGCCACGATCCCCCCGAAGGCCGACACCCGGTCGGCATCCAGGGCGCGCTTCAGGGCTTCGGCGCCGTCCGGGCCGGTGGCCACCCCACAGGGGTTCGTGTGCTTGATCACCACGGCGGCGGGTTCGGCCTCCGGGCCGTAGCCGAACTCCCGCACCGTGGCCAGGGCCGCTTCGAGGTCGAGGAGATTGTTGTAGCTCAGCTCCTTGCCCTGCACCTGCACGGCCGCCCCCCAGCCCACCCCCTCGCGGCCGTACCAGGTGGCGCTCTGGTGAGGGTTCTCGCCATAGCGCAGGCTCTGGCGGCTGGGCAGGCTGAGCCTCAGGGGCGCCGGATCCTCACTGAGGCGGCTTTCGAGCCAGGAGGCGATGGCCGCGTCGTAGTCCGCGGTGTGGCGGAAGGCCGCCAGGGCCAGGCGGCGGCGCAGCTCCAGGTCGACGGCACCGGCGGCGAGGGCGGCCAGAAAGTCCTCGTACTGGTCTGGATCGGTCAGCACCGCCACGTCGGCATGGTTCTTGGCGGCGGCGCGCACCATGGCCGGTCCGCCGATGTCGATCGTCTCGATGGCCGTCTCCCAAGCCACCGCCGGATCGGCGACGGTGCGCACGAAGGGATAGAGGTTCACCACCACCACGTCGATCGGGTCGATCGCCTGGGCCTCCAGATCGGCCCGATGGCTGGGGTCATCCCGGCGGGCCAGGATGCCGCCATGGATGCGGGGGTGCAGGGTCTTGACCCGGCCGCCGAGGATTTCCGGGGCGCCGGTGTGGGCGGCCACCCGGGTGACCGGCAGGCCGGCCTCCGCCAGCGCCGCGGCGGTTCCGCCGCTGGAGAGCAGCCGGTAGCCATTGGCCAGCAGACCCTCCGCCAGGGGCACCAGCCCCCGCTTGTCGGACACGCTCAGAAGGGCCGTCGGGGCCATGGCGGCAGAGTGGCGGACGCTGGAGCCAACCTACGCAGCGGCCCCCGCTCCCCTCCCCCACCTCCCTCGCCCACCGTGAGTTCCATCCCGCCTGACGCTCCGGCCGCCGATGGCCCCAGCGACGCCCTGGCGCTCGGCCCCGCCGTGGCGTCGCGTCGTCTGGTGCTGCTGCACGGCTGGGGGGCGGACGCCGATGACCTGCTGGATCTCGGCCTGGAACTGGTGGGGCCCGCCGTGAGCGTGGTGGCCCTGCGGGCGCCTGACGGGCACCCGGCCGGAATCGGTCGCCAGTGGTATGGGCTCAGCCCCGCGCCCGAGTGGGACCAGCTGCCCGAAGCCCGCCGGGACCTGCGCCGCCGGCTTCAGGAGCTGGCCGCCACGGTGCCTCTGGAGGCCACGGCCCTGCTGGGCTTCTCCCAGGGGGCGGCGATGGCGATCGACGCGGCGTCGGACCTGCCCCTGGCGGCCCTGATCGCCTGCAGCGGCTACCCCCACCCCGACTGGCAGCCCGATCCCCGCACGCCGGTGCTGCTCACCCACGGGCGGGAGGATCCGGTGGTGACGCCTGCCGCCAGCGAGGAGCTGGAGCGACGGCTGCGGGCGGCCGGTGGGGCCGTGCGCCGGATGGAGTTTGCGGGCGGTCACGGCATCGATCCATCGCTGTTCCCGGCGATGCGTGACTTCCTGGCCGCGGGCTGGGCCCAGGCCGTCGCAGACGGCTAGGCGCCAGCCGGTGGCGGCGAGGCTCAGACGAAGGCGTACTCGTACTCCTCCATTTCCTCCCAGTCGTCGGCGGCGAGAGCCTCGAGCCCCTCGAACAGCACCTCTTCACCGATGCGGTCGACGATGGTGCGCAGGGAGGGGAACAGGAAATGGTTCTCCTCGGCGTACTGGGCGCTGAACAGACCTTTCTCACCCCAGAAGAAGCGATCGGTGGTGTGCTCGTTGCGACGCACGTTCAGGATCGCGGGCGGAACCAGCTCCGCCTCGGCGATGTAGCGGCGGGCGGCGGTGACCGGTTTGTGGGAGCCGGTTTCCAGGTTGAAGGTGGGAACGTGGGCGAGAACGCGTTGACCGGCGAGACGACGGCGGCTGATCCGCTTGCGCTTCTTGGACATGACGGGGCTCCCTGACGGGAGGCTGGAGAGGAACGGAGGGGGTGGCGGGGGAGAACAGGCAATCGCGGCCGCCGGGGGCGGAGGACTGCTGGTGCCGGCGAAGCCGGCGGGCGCTGCGGACACAGGCGCCGCGATCGGTTCCGCCCTGGGGGGCGGAGCGTCGTCCCTACGTCGGAGGTCCGGCAGAGAGTCGGGGGGCGATCAGCGGGGCGCCGCCAAGGCCCGGGAAGGGCCTTGGCGGCAACAGGGACGCTGCTGTCCCTGCTGTAGCCTTGATTGCGTGGTTGGTGCAACCCCTGGCGTCGCCACCGTGACCTGCCGCCCTCCAGCGGGCCGCAAAGTA
>JBIKTO010000073.1:0-8567 GCA_044348065.1 Cyanobium sp. | reverse complement strand
CGAGACCTTTGAACCTGCAGTTTGCGCTTGTACTGCCCCGTTTTGAAGGTGCTGTTGAGGAAGGTGGTGGTCATGGCAGGGAAATACGAGTGCGCAACAAGCAGCTCAATACCGCGATCCTAGGCCAACCTGTGTTCCTGAAACAAGTGACGAGTCAGAAAGCCGCAGGGGAGGGTATTCTTCGCATTTTTGATTCATCGTCTTTGTCCAATCTTCGTGATTCTGGGAACACACTCCGCTGTCCACCACGCTCGCCAGGCCGGGGCCCGGCTGTCCTCAATTCAGTCTCAGCAGCAACCGCCAGGCCTCCAGGGCCGAGGCAGGCCTGTGTTCCGGCTGCCCCTGCAGCAGACAGGCCAGCAGACGCCCCAGGGGCGTGTCCATCCGCTCGGCCTCCTGGCGGAACACCCCCGCCAGCACCTGGCGCTCCACCTCCTCCAGGGGCCGGTCGTTGGCCAGCGGCAGCCGACCGAGGCGCGCATGCAGCAGGGTGATCCCCAGTCCGTAGAGGTCACAGCGGGGGGTGGGCCGGGTGGGCCGAACCCCGATCAACTCCGGTGGCAGGTGGGCCCAGTGATCCGGGGGGCGGCTGAGCAGGAGATCCTCCTCCCGCAGCGCACCGATCCCGAAGTCGCCGATCAGGAACTCCGGGAAGGGGGAGCCCAGGCCCCCCTGTCGCACCAGCACATTGGCGGGGCTGAGATCCAGATGCAGCACCCCGGCGCTGTGGATGGCGTGCAATCCCTCCAGCAACTGGCGGGCCAGCTCCCGGCCCTCCCCCTCCGCCAGCGGGCCCCGCTGACGCAACCAGCTTTCCAGGTCGCCATCGGCGCGCTCCAGCACCAGGCAGCCCTGGCCTTGGATGACAAAGGAATCGCGGAGCCCGATCACGCGGGGGTGGTGGATGCGCCGCAGCAGACCGACCTCCCGCTGCCACCCGGCCTGGGCTGGCTCTCCCTGGCTGGTCTCGCCGCAATAGCACTTGAGCACCAGCGGCCGCTCGAATTCGTCGGCCAGCGCATGCAGCTCGGCGGACTCGGAGCGGCACAGCATGTCCCCCACCCGGTAGCGCAGGCGTGATCCGCCCCCCAGCAGGCGGCCTTCCCGGATCCAGGACTGGCCGTGGGAGCGCACGCCGTGAGGAGCGACCCCCTTCAGACCCTGAGGGTCTGGGGAACGCGGGAGGCCTGCAGGGGGCTGCCGGCCGGTTGGATCAGGGATTCGCCGCTCATCAGGCTGGGCTTGGGCAGACCCAGGATCTCCAGCAGGGTTGGGGCGATGTCGGCCAGGCCTCCGTGCTCTCGCAGCTGGACGGCGGTGCCGTGGCCCGGCAGACGGCGTTTCTCGCCCTCCACGAGGATCACCGGCACCGGATTGGTGGTGTGGGCGGTCCAGGGGCGGCCATCGGCCCCCTGCATCAATTCCGCGTTGCCGTGGTCGGCGGTGATCAGCATGGTGCCGCCCATGCGATTGGTGGCCTCCAGCAAGCGGCCCACACAGTGATCCACGGTGGCGATCGCCGCGGCGGTGGCCTCCATCTGGCCGGTGTGGCCAACCATGTCTGGATTGGCGTAATTGATCACCACCAGCGCATAGATGCCCTTGCGGATCGCCGCGATGCAGCTGTCGGTGAGTTTGGCCGCCGCCATCTCCGGCGCCTGATCGTAGGTGGGAACCCGGGGGGAGGGAACCAGGTGACGATCCTCGCCGGGGAAGGCCTGCTCGATACCGCCATTCATGAAGTAGGTGACATGGGGATATTTCTCGGTTTCGGCGGTGCGGAACTGCCGCAGCCCGCTCTCGGACACCACCTGGCCCAACAGGCCATCGAGGGACTCCGGCGGGAAGGCGACGCTCACCGGCAGGCCCTGCTCGTACTGGGTGAAGGTGACCAGATGCAGGGGCTTGAGGCGTTGGCGGGGGAAACCGGAGAAGTCGTCAAGCACCAGGGCTCGGATCAACTGGCGGGCGCGGTCCGGGCGGAAGTTGAAGCAGATCAGGCCGTCTCCGGCCTGCAGCAGCTCGGGGGAGAAGCGCAGGGGCTCCAGAAACTCATCGGTGACCCCCTGCTCGTAGGAAGCGCGCAGGGCCTCCGCTGGGCTGAGGGAGCTGGCGGGGGACGCTTCGGTGAGCATCCGGTAGGCCTTCTCGGTGCGATCCCAGCGGTTGTCGCGGTCCATCGCCCAGTAGCGACCGCACATCGTGGTGATGGTGCCGACGCCGGCGGTGGCGATGGCCTCATCAATCTGGGCCAGGAAGACCTCGGCGCAGTTCGGGGCCGTGTCGCGGCCGTCGGTGATCACATGCAGGCACACCTGCTGGATGCCCCGCCCCGCCGCCCAGCGCAGCAGACCCGCCAGATGCTCCACGTGGCTGTGCACGCCGCCATCGGAGCAGAGGCCGATCAGGTGCAGCCGCCCCCCCTCAGCGATCAGGGTGTCGGCGAGGGCGTTGAGGGCGGGGTTGCGGGCCAGGCTGCCGTCGCGCACCGCCTGGCCGATGCGCACCAGCTCCTGGCGGATGATGCGCCCCGAACCGATGGTGAGGTGGCCCACCTCGGAATTGCCCATCTGGCCGTCCGGCAGGCCGACGGCGCCGCCGCTGGCCTCGATCAGGGTGTGGGGGTAGGCGTGCCAGAGGGCATCCATCACCGGCGTGTCGGCGGCGCGGATGGCATTGGCTTCCGCCGCCGGCCGATACCCCCAGCCATCCAGGATGGCCAGAACGACGGGCGCAACGGCAGGCGCGGAAGCAGGCGCGGCGCGGCGGCCGGTTGGCAGAGGAATGTTCGCTGGGGAGGGAACTGCGGTCACCCGATCGTCGGAACGGTTCGCTGCGTAGCCAAAGCCAACCTACAGCCAGGCCGTGATCCCGCCCCCTGGGGCCAACCAGCCGTCAGGTTTCGGCCACAAGGATCTCCCGGCCGGGCCCGGCGCCTGGGTTCGTAGCATCACGGTCCGCCCTGTCCCCGTCCGCCATGGCCGCGCCGGTTGTCCCCGGGGATCCGCCCCCCGACTCCGGCGGCGGTACGACCCCCCGCAGCGGCCGCGACGAGCGCCTGCCCCTGTTGTCCGAACCGGAATTGCGCCGCACCCTCGACCGGCTGGCCTCCCAGGTGCTCGAGTCGGTGGGCGAGAGCGATCAACTGGTGCTGCTGGGCATCCCCACCCGCGGCGTGGCCCTGGCCAAGGTGCTGGCTGGCCGCCTGGAGGCGCTCTGCGGCCAGGCCGTGCCCCACGGCAGCCTGGATCCCACCTTTCATCGCGATGATCTCGAGCGCGTGGGCACGCGCCTCGTGGAGGCCACCCAGCTGCCGGTGAGCGTGGACGACCGGGCGGTGGTGCTGGTGGATGACGTGATCTTCACCGGTCGCACGGTGCGGGCGGCCCTGGAGGCACTGCAGGCCTGGGGCCGCCCGAAGCGGGTGCTGCTGTTGGTGATGGTGGATCGGGGCCACCGGGAGCTGCCGATCCAGCCGGATTTCTGCGGTCGCGTGGTGCCCACGACCCGCCAGGAGACCATCCAGCTCTGCCTGCGCCACATCGATGGGGAGGAGGGCGTGTTTCTGATCCGCGGCTGAGGGGCTCGGGTCCGCTGCCCTGATCAGCTCTTCAGAGCTGCTCCAGCTCGTCGGCGCGGAAGTGGGCGCGGAAGCGGCCGAAGGCCACCACCACCGGCAGGGTGGGGCTGATGGTGCGGCCTTTCCAGTCGTCGAGCACGTCATGCACCTGGCCCTGCTGGCCCTGCATGTCGAACGGTTGACCGCGGTGCTCCGGGTGGTTGTAAAGCACCACGCTCTGGCTCACCCTCACCTGATCCCCTGACTGCATGACCCCTCGTCCAGAAGCGCCGCCAATCCTGTCACGCGTCGGGGAAGGCTGACGAACGGCCGGCGGCGCTTCAGCGCTGGCAGGCGCTTTCCGGCCCGGCCTCCACCACCCGCCCGCCCAGTTGGCGGCAGGCCTCCTGGAAGGCCTGCCATTCGTCCATGCCGGCCGCGATGCGCTGCTGCACCTGGCGGTCGAGATCGGCGGCGGGAACCGTGTGGGGAATCGCCCCGTGGCTGTCCTGCTGCTGATCCTCCCGCCGCAGTCGGGCCAGGCCCGCGAGCACCCGGCGGCGCTGTTCCGCGCTGCGCGCCTGCCACCAGGGATGGTCCAGCCGGTTGAGGGCATCGAGCGCCTCCCACCAGCGGGCCTCGCTCACCAGCCGCTCGGCCCGCTCCAGCTGCTGGCGGTTGCGTTGCCAGATGGCCCGCATCTCGTCACCGATGCCCCGTCCGTCGGCGCGGTGGTCCTCGCCGAGCGGTCGCAACGCGGCCAGGGCACCCGCCAGGTCGCCGGCCGCGAAACGGCCCAGGGCCTGGCCATGCAGCTGCTCCCGCCAGCTCTGCAGCCGGCGCCGGTCCGCGGGCAGGCCGGCGCTCGAATTCACCAGCTGGCCCTGCAGGCGCAGAGCCTCCCCCCAGCGGCGGGCCTGCCACAGCTGCTCGGCCCGCTCCCGCCGACAGCGACCCTGCTCCGGGGCCGAGCGCCCGGGCAACCAGCTGAGGGCGGCCAGCTGGTCGCCGTAGCGCAGGCAATCCTCCAGGCGTCCCTGCTCGGCGGCGCGACGCAGCTGGCTGGGCAGCTGGCGCTCCCACCAGTACACAGCGGTGACGCCCGCCAGCACCGGGCCCAGGGTGAGCAGCAGCCAGAAGCGGGGCAGTCGGTGTTGGCGCAGCGCCAAGGAGGGGCGCTCCGGGAACTCGTGCTCCTTTGTATGCAGCGGCGGGGCCCGGAACCGCTTCGGCGGGACGCTCAGCGCACCGGCCCCAGCCGCAGGGGGCCGAGGCGACCCTCCGGAGGCTCCACCTCCAGATCGTCTCCCTCCACCACCAGGGTGCCCTCGGCGTCGATCGCGAAGCGCAGACGCAGCCGGTCCACCCCCCGCCGGCCGGGGGGCGCCAGCGGCACCAGGGTCGGGGCGGCGCTCCAGGGCTCCACCCGCGCCTCCCCCGCCGGCCGGCCGCGCAGCACCGGCAGGCCGCCCTCGAAGACCACCTCGGCCCGGCTCTCCGGCTGGGGTTCGCCGAGCACCAGCTCCAGCTGCCGCTGATCCTCCTCGCCGCAGGCCAGCACCAGCTCCAGGGGCTCGGCCGTCGGCCAGCTCTGGCCGGCCACGAACAGGGGATGCCAGCGGTGCTCCCGGCTGCGCCGGTCCCAGGTGCGCAGCGACACCCCCCGGGTGAGCACATCCTTCAGGCGCACCCCCGGCGTGAGGGCCAGGGCCCCGAGGGCGACGGCCTCCACCGGTCGCTCGCCCCGCAGGGGTACGCCGGGGCAACGCTCCGCCAGCCAGGTGCGGATCAGGGGCAGGCGGCTGCCGCCGCCCACCGGCAGCACGGCATCGAGGGCGGCCGGATCGAGACCCGCCCGCCGGGCGCCCGCCAGCACCGCCTCCAGCAGCTCATCGAGGCGATCCAGCAGCCCCCGCTCCCGCAGCAGCCGCTCCAGCCCGGGCCGACCCAGCCGCAGTTCCCGGACCGGCTGCCCTTCCGGCCGGTGGATCTCCAGCGCCTCCAGCTCGGAACTGAGGCGGCACTTGAGCCGCTCCGCGGCCTGCAGCAGCGCCCCCTCCGGCGGCTCCCCGGGGCAGAGGCCGTCGGCGATCCAGCGGTCGAGATCGCGGCCCCCGAGGCTCAGCCCCGCTTTGCCGATCACCCGGGCGGTGCGCAGGGCCTGGCCGCTGCGCTCCAGATCGCGGCCCGCGAAGCGGAGCAGCTGGGCGATCGGCGCCGCCCGCCCCTCGCCGCCCTCCAGGGCCACCAGGGAGAGGTCGATCGTGCCGCCGCCGAAGTCCACCACCAGCACGCGACTGCCGGGGGGCAGGCCGGCGCCGATGGCGGCGGCCGTGGGTTCGTCCACCAGGGCCAGCTCCGCCACGGGCAGGTCGCGGCAGGCCTGCCGCAACCAGCGGCGGTAGCCCGGGTACGACTCGATCGGGGCGGTGAGCACCAGCCGATGGGGCGCGACCCCCGCCGGCAGGGCCTGCCAGAGCCGGCCCAGCAGCAAGGCGCCGGCCTGTTCGGGAGACAGCCAGCCCGGCCCGTCGTCGCCCGCCCCGATGCGGCGCTTGAAGTCACGGCAGAGGCCGGGTCCGCTCCGCTCCGCCAGATCCGCCTCCAGCACCTGGCGGCCGATCAGGGGGCGGCGTTCGCCGGGCCCCGACAACCAGAGCAGGCTGGGCACCACCGGCGGCGTGCCGCAGCTGTAGGGGGGCAGCTCGAGCAGGCGGGGTGGGTCGCCCCCCTCCTGCCAGGCCACCACGGTGGTGCTGCTGCCCAGGTCGATCGCGAGGGTGCCCGGCATGGCGGCGCTGGCCTAGGGTGACCTTGATATACGGCGGGAACGTCCGAGCCGCATGCCCAGCAGCGTCGATCTCAATCCCAAAGACCTGGCCCAGCGGGCCGAGAGCCTGATCCGCCACTCCAGCAATCGCTACCTCACCACGGTGCGCATCGCCTTCCGGGCCAAACAGCGCCGTTTCGACGACTTCGACGGCCTGCTTGAAGATTCGATGATCAAGCCGGTGCAGCGGGCGATCGTCGAGCTCAGCGACGAGCAGGATCAGCCGGATCTGCTGCCGGGCTGAGCCTCGGCCTGCCGGGCGGTGCAGGTGCAGGAGGGCGAGGGCTGGCGAGTGGCGGTGGACCGGTCCCGCCGGCCCTTCCCGGTGTTGATCGGCGGCTCTGGCTGGGCCGCCGAGCTCAGTGCGGCGGAGGCCGAGGCCCTGGCCCGGGGCGTGGCCACGCTGGTGGGCCAGCATCGGCAGCTGGTGGCCACGCTGCTGGCGGAGGAGGCGATCGAGCTGGAGCTGGAGCTGGCGCTGGAGCCCGGCAGCCTCTGGCTGGCCCTGGCGGGGGACCGGCGGCGCTGGAGCCTGCGCTTTGTGCTGGCGGCCGCCGGCGGCCAGCGGGGGGTGGAGGGGGGCTGGTCCGACGACGCCAGCGCGGCGGTCGCGGCCTGCCTGGAGCTGACGTGGCCGTTTGCGCACGGGCCGGGCTGAGACCGTCCGGACCCGGCCAGGAGATCAGCAATGCTGATCGTTCTGGCTTCCCCCGCGCTTTCCACCCGCGGCCGGCCGTTTTCCCCGTCCTTTCCCCAGCTGCTCCCCCGCCGCGCCGAGGGAAGGGCGGGCTCTGGGGAAAGGGCGCTCCCCCCCGCCTCTCCCCTTGACGGGGGGGCGGGCCACGGTCATCTGCACGCCCCTTGCGGCGGCAGCGGCGGCGGGCCGGGGCCCCGGGGCTGGTTCTCGGCCTGAGACGGATGGGGGAGGCGGCGGCGGCGCCGATTTGACGGGTGGGATGGCCTGTGGGGAACTGGTGGCCAGTGCGCAGGATCGGCGACGGATGGCGAAGGCCCGCAATCGGATCGAAGGAGGGGACGAGGGGCTGGTGAGCCTGCTGGCGGAGGTGCCGGAGCCGCTGCTGGAGGCTATGCGGCGCTTCATCGACGAGCATCCCAACTGGGACCAGTACCGGTTGTTCCAGGCGGCCCTGGCAGGTTTCCTGGTGCAGCATGCGCCCGGGGATCGCACGATCACCCGCTGCTATCTGGCCAACCTCTTCCCCGGCAGCGCTCGCTTCCAGAGTGCCCCGGAGGCGGTCCATGCCCTGGGCGATCGTCCCCGGTTGCGCCCGTTGTCGCGACCGCCTGTGCCCGTGCGCCTGAATCCCCGGCTGGATCGAACCGCCCAGGCGGGTTGAAGCCACGGCCTCGGTGCCCTTGCTGCCAAGGCCTGCGGCTACGCTCCAGAGGAGAATGGAGAAGCGGAGGGTCCCGTTGGCGTCCAGGTTTGAGGAGGCCGTCGATGGGCGGTTTCGGGATGTCGCTGAGGAGTTTGGCCTGCACGAGCCGTTCTACGTTCGCCGTGGCTCTCAGGCGGATCATTCCGCGCTGGGGCAGATTTTTCAGGGAGATTGTTTTGCGATTGAACGCCATCATCAAGGCAGGGTCGCCCGCGCCTTCTACGCTGATCTGCTGAGCAAAAGTTGCGATCCCCTGATTCTTGATCTCGGGGCCAATATTGGCGCTGCGTCACGTTATTTTCGGCGCCACTATCCTGAGTCCCGCTTGATTGCGGTGGAGCCCGAGGGGCAGAATGCTCAGCTTTGTGATCTCAATCTCCGCCAGCTCGCCGCGGCGTCAGCCTCCCATTCCGTCGTGCAGGCTGCCGTTGGCAGTCGCCCGGGGAGCCTGTTTCTCGCCGATCCGGGTGTCGGCGAGTGGGGCTACCAGGTGGGAACATCGGGGGAGCGGGAGGTGGCGGTGGTGGATGTGCCTTCGCTGCTCGCCGACCTGCCGGAAACGGTGCGGCCGTTCCTGTGCAAGATTGATATTGAGGGCGGTGAAAAGGATCTGTTCTCTGCAAACTACTTCTGGGTCTACGACTTTGCCGTTGTCATCCTGGAGTTGCATGATTGGCTGCATCCCTTTGAGCGCTGCACGCATTTCTTGCAGCGTGTGTTTGCCAGCTCGGAGTATGACATGATTTTTTCCGGGGAAAATCTCACCCTTTTCTCCTAT
>JBIKTO010000436.1:0-2720 GCA_044348065.1 Cyanobium sp. | reverse complement strand
CAGATCGTCCCGGGCCCCGGATCCGTCTCCACCACCCGGTGGCGGCAGCCCGCCGGGATGAGCAGGCTGTCGCCACGCTGCAGGGCCAGCTCCGGCCGACCATCGTCGTAGGCGATCCGGGCGCTGCCCTGCAAGAGCATCAGCCACTCGTGCTCGCTCTGCTCGTACCAGAAGCCCTCGGGGCTTGCGGCCGAGCAGGAGTGAATCCGCTCCAGGCGCAGCCCAGGCTGCTCCAGGAGCACCCGCAGCTGCTCCTGCCCCTCCGCCGGGCAGGCGCCGACGAGCAGGTTGGCGTCGCCGGCGTCGGCAGGAGCCTGGCTCTCCCCCCAGCGGCGACCGATCTCGAACCCCTGGGCCCGGGCCAGCCGCACCACCTCCCCATGGCTGCCACACGCCACCAGCTGCTGCCGGAGGGCGGGCCGGGCTTCGCAGAGGGCCACGAAGGCGTTGAGCTGCCGCACCTTCTCCAGGAACTGCCGCAGGTGCTCTTCGGCCATGGGGAGGGAAAGCGCTCAGGAAAGATCCCTGATCATCCGCCAGCGCACAAAGCTGGCGCCGGCGAATTGCACCGTTTCCTCCGCTTCCACCCACCAGCCGAGAGCCTCCAGCAGCGGCCGGGAAAGCTGGCTGGCTTCGGTGCGCAGACGGGGGCAGCCGGCCTGCCGGGCCTTCTCCTCAAGGGCCCGCACCAGGGCGCGGCCGTGGCCGCGGCGGCTGGAGCGGCCCCGGCAATAAAGAAGGGAGAGACGATCGATCGGATCGAGCAGGGCAAACGCCTCAAACGCGCCAAGCCCCTCGTGCGGCGCCTCGTCGGCACAGCTCACCAGGCCATGGCCGCGCAGCAGCGCCTGCCGCACCGCCTCACCCTGATGGGCGTGGCCGGCCCAGGCCTGGATCTGGCTGGGGGTGTAGAAAGCGCTGGCCTGGCTGATCACCGCATCGCGATAAATCTGCAACGCCGCTTCGACATCAGCGGGTTGCAGCAGGCGGAGCCGCGGCATCCATCCAAACGAGGGCACCCTGATTGTGGCTCTGTTTCTGGTTGATGGCGGCGCGTGCAGTAGATTTGAGACACTGGAATCCGACCAGACACCCTGCCTGCTGCGGCGCTACGCAGCGGCCCTCAATCCCTGGCCACGCCCAATCTCTGGCCACGCCCAATCTCTGGCCACGCTCAATCCCTGGCCACGCTCAATCCCTGGCCATGGTGAATCAGCTGGGCGATGTCGACCAAGCTCGGATCCAGCCTGGCTCCGGCGACGTCTTCGCCACTACGGAATGCGTGATGGGAACCCTGCCTGAATCCACCGCCCAGCCCGAGGGCGAAGGCCTGTGGCGTTCCCGGCTGATCGCCCTGGTCCAGGCGCTCCTGCTGGCGGGACTGCTGGTGTTGGTGTTCTGGCCGCGGCCGGCCTGGGGCCTGCCGGCCGATGGCGGCCACCTGTTTGAGCTGCACTGCGCCGGCTGCCATCCCGGCGGGGGCAACATCATTCGCCGCGGTCGCACCCTGCGGCTGGCGGACCTGCAACGCCAGGGCATCGACGGGCCAGCGGCGGTGGCCAGGATCGCCGCGATCGGCATCGGCCGGATGGACGGTTACGGGGCGGTGCTCGGCGAGGACGGGGCGGAGCCGCTGGGGGCCTGGGTGTGGGAGCAGGCGCTGGCGAACTGGCCCCGCAGCCCGGTTCCGCCCGTGGTTGAACCTGCCGATTCCGCTTCAGGGCAGGGCTGAGCCGCAGGCCCGGATTGCATGTGTGCCAGGCAATCGGCTGTCCATCACGAGGGATGGATGACGATGTGCGTATCTATACAGACTTCGGTGTGAGAACCTTTCCCCACAATGTCGAGCATTCGCAAAGCATTGCTCCGTGGCGCCGGCCTTGCCGCCGCCAGCCTTTCCCTCGCCAGCGGCGTCGCCCACGCCGCCCCCGAGCCAGGCGCTGAGCAACTCAAGATCGAGGAGTCGGCCTCCGAACTGGCCCAATCCTCCAAGGGCGCCACGATCGCCCAGACCTACATCCCCCTGGTGGGCGATGTGGGCAACAGCACCTTCGAGCAGGCCACCGGCTGGTACCTGACCGTCGGTGCCGGTGCCTCCAAGCCTTCTGACCAGAGCTGGCAGACCAGTGACCTCGACCCCGCCGCCAACGGAAATCTGCAGTTTGGCGGTGGCGTCGCCGCTGACGCTGGCATTGGCTACGACTTCGGCGCGGTTCGCACCGAGCTGACCTACTCCTACAACCGGGCCAGCCTCAACGACCTGTCCCTGCGCTCCGATGTGCTGAGCGGTGCTTATGACATCGCCGGCTCCGGCATCGTCAACAAAAACGATGTCTTCGGCAGCGTTTACCTTGACGTTCCCTTCGGTCGCTGGATTCCTTACATCGGCGGCGGCATCGGCTACACCAGCCTGAGCACTCCTGGCTTTACGGTCGGCGGCTATCGCTTCGACGGCAGCAGCCGTGGCGTGTTCGGCTGGCAGGGCAAGGTGGGTATCGCCTACGCCGTTGACTACAACTGGGATGTGTACGCCGAAGGCGTGTACCAAGGCGCCAGCGGCTTCTATGAAGGCGACATCCGCTACGGCTCCTTCAACAACTGGGGCGGCAAACTGGGCTTCCGCTATCGCTTCGCCCAGCCTGCCGTGGCTGTGGTCGAACCCGCTCCGGCTCCGGCTCCCGAGCCCGCTCCCGCTCCGATGCCCGAGCCCGAGCCCGCTC
>JBIKTO010000072.1:0-8585 GCA_044348065.1 Cyanobium sp. | reverse complement strand
CCTCGACATTGGCCTGGGCTACCTCGCGGCGCAGCTCCTCGCTCTGGCGTTCGAAGCGGTTCTTGCCCTGCAGCTCGGGATGTTCCTTGGCCAGCAGGTCGACCACGGCGTGGTGGTCGTCGTCATCGAGCTGGAGGCTCTGGCGCAGCTCCTGCAGATCGAGGAGGCTCTGGGCCTGATCGAGCCGGCCGCTGCGCAGCAGGTCCACCAGCACCTCGCCGTACACGCGCCGGGCCTGGAGTTCGCCCACCGCCGGCATGGCCTTCACCAGGGTGAACACCTCCTGGGGGGTGAGGGCGTCAAGGCTGCGGCCATCGAGGGCGGGCTCCAGACCGGGCAGGTCGCGCAGCTGGCGGCGCAGGCTGTCGCTGGTGCTCTCGCGCCGATAGGTGGCGGGATCACGCCCCCAGGCGCGGTACAACCCCAGGGAGGTGAGCAGCAGCACCAGGGAGCGCACCACCTGGCCGCCGGTGGGCCCGGCCAGCCCCTGCAGCGGATCGACGAACCAGAAGAAGAGGTTGATCGCCACAAACGACGCCAGCAGGCGGGTGTGCAGCACCGCCCGCTCCCTGGCGGCGGGCAGGCCCTCGCGGCTGCCGCGCCGCCGCAGCACCCCCTCCAGCCAGCGCCAGAACAGCACCGACAGCCAGGCGGCGACGCTGATCGCCAGGGGGATCATCAGCAGCCGCGGCAGGGGGCCGAGGTGGGGCAGGGGCTGCCAGGCCCGGCTCACCAGGGTGCGATCGAGGGCCCACTGGCCGGAGCGGATGTAGCCGAGCGGATGCGCCAGGCGGCCGTTGCCGTGGCCGCTCCACTCCATCAGGCTGAAGAAGGCCAGCACCAGGCCGGGATAGGAATACCAGGCCCAGGCCAGTCCCCGCTTGCGCTCCAGGTTCTGCCAGAACTGCCGCTCGGCGTCGATGTCGAGGCAGGGTGACTGGCAGGCCACGCAGGCGCTGCGCTCCTGCCCCTCCGCAGTGATCGTGCGGCACATCGACTGGGTGATCTTCGAGGTGGCACCCACATGGGCAGGGCTGCCCAGGGGCCCGCGCACCCCGGTGAGCACACTTTGGACCGGCCCCATCGGGCAGACGTACTGGCACCAGCTCTTGCCGCCGTAGGCCCAGCCCACCACCACCGCCGCCAGCAGGGTCACCACCAGCCACACGGCCAGCCAGATCGGATCGCTGTTGCCCCCCAGCAGGCGCAGGCAGAGGCCGGCGATCAGCAGGCTCCACTGCAGCTGCACGTGATGGCGACCCAGCCAGGACTCGGGTTTGATCAGCACCAGTTCGGGCC
Organism: Cyanobium sp.; assembly: GCA_044348065.1. Taxonomy (GTDB): domain Bacteria; phylum Cyanobacteriota; class Cyanobacteriia; order PCC-6307; family Cyanobiaceae; genus Cyanobium. The sequence goes on along the minus strand of JBIKTO010000072.1, from coordinate 7,286 downwards.
GGTTGCCCTTGCCGGGCCGACTGCGCTGCACCCCCAGCGCCAGGGCCAGGCGGGAGGCGAAGGCCAGCGGGCAGAGACGCCGCCAGAGCTCATGGCTGAGGGCGGCGATCACCAGCAGACCCGCGGGCACCACGCTGCCCCAGAAGATCCGGTTGCCCGGAATCGGACTGGCGGGAAGCAGCAGCGACACGATCAGCGCCAGCCAGCCGCTGATCAACAGCCAGCGCAGCAGACGGGCATGGCGCTCCTGTAAACCACCGAGCAGCATTGCGGCGGGCTGGCGAGAGGAATCAGCTGCAGGTTAGTTCTGGTGTGTGGCGTCATGCTGCAGGCCGCGCTACAGGTTTACCGGCCCTGTTTACCCCGCCAAGAAGCAGCGAATTTCCGTCGCCCAGGCCGCTGTTGCCGTCGGCTCATAGGGTGCCAAGAGGCGGGAGAAACCGTGAAGGGCAAGGCCGGAACGTTCACCATCGCCTACCTGGGGGTGCTCGCCAGCCTGCAGCTGGTGGATCCCACCGTGGCGAACACCGCGCTGGTGCAGGCGGGCCGGAGCCTGGGGATGGAGGACGCCATCCTCACCCTGGCGGCCAGCGTGTCCACCCTGGCCCAGGCGGCGTCGGTGCTGGTGCTCGGTTTCCTGGGGGATCGCCTCGGCCGGCGGCGGGTGTTGACGGGCTCGCTGCTGCTGGCGATCGGCGGCAATCTGCTGGCACTGGCCGCACCGGTGGCGGCGATGTTTCTGCTGGGGCGGGCGTTGACGGGCATCGCCCTCGGCGGCGTGCTGGCCCTGAGCTTCGCGGCGGTGCGCGACTGCTGCCGGCCGGAGCGGCTGGCGTGGGCCCTGGGCCTCTGGAACCTGGTGATCATCGTGGGCTTCCTGGCCGGGTCGCTGCTGGGGGGCTGGCTGGCCGATGGCGCCTGGCGGCTGGCCCTGGCTCTGGTGCCGCTGCTCTGCCTGCTGGCCCTGCCCCTGCTGCCGGCGCTGCTGCCCGCCACCCCGGCCCAGCCCGCTCTGCGGGCGGACGTGCCCGGCCTGCTGAGCATCGCCATCGCCATGGTGCTCACCCTCTGGGGGGTGAGCCACGCGGTGGAGGGTCTGCAGAGCCGATCGTTCTGGCTGCCGAGCCTCGGCGGCCTGCTGCTGTTCGGGGTGCATGGGCTGATCGAACACCGCCGCCGGGAGCCGATCTTCCCGCTGGCTCTCTATCGCCGCGGTCCATTTCTGGCGGCGGTGCTGAGCGGCATCGGCTGGAACTTCGCCCAGGCCGCGGTGCAACTGCAGACGAGCAATTTCTGGCAGGTGGTGCAGCACCTCCGCACCTCCCAGGTGGCGCTGGCCCAGGTGCCGCTGCTGCTCTGCTTCGGCGCCGGTGGGGTGCTGGCGGGGCGGCTGATGGGTGCGGGGGTGCGCACCGGCCAGCTGCTGGGCTGGGGCGGCGCCCTGCTGGTGGCGGGCCTGCTGCTGCTCACGCCGATCCAGGCCACCAGCTCCATCGCCTCCCTGCAGCCGGCGCTGCTGCTGGTGGGCCTGGGCCTGGCGTTTGTGGCGGTGCCCCAATCCGCCCTGTTCGTGCAGGAGGCGCCGGAGCGCTGCTTCGGGGCGGTGACCGCCTTCCGCACCACCACCGGCCAGCTGGGCTTCGCCTCGGGCTTCGCCGTCAGCGGCGCCCTGGTGCATGGCTTCGGCCTGGCGGATCTGCGCCAGGGGCTGCTGGCCCAGGGCATCCCCCCCACCGCACTACCCGCCCTGCTGGAGCGCGGCCGCGCGTTCCTGAACCACGGCCTGCCCGCCGGCGCCCCCCTACCCCCGCCGGAGCCGCTGCGGGCGATGCAGCAGGCCCATGCCGCGGGGGTGGCGGGGGCGATGGCGGTGACGGCACTGGCGGTGGCGGTGCTGCTGGCGGTGTCGGTGGGGCTGGTGGGGAAGGGAACCGGCCCACGGGCCTCGGCCGGGGGCGGGTAGGGCCTAGGGCGGTGGACGTTTTCCTCCAGCGCTTGCTGCCCGGCTGACGGAGTGCCCGGTGATCAGGCGTATCCCACTAGCAAGACGTGTCCTACGCCGAAGCTGGGTTGAAGGGGAGGCATGGGGCCCAGGACCATCGTTACCGCAAAGCAAAGGGCCCCACTGTTTCGTCGCTCTCTTCAGGAGATTGTGGAGAAGGTGGGCAACCAGAAACCGGCAAATTCACCATAAATCATGCTGAACCGGGCCAGCCTGCTTCAGCCCTACACCATCAGCACCGTTGTCTTCAGGCCCAGGAATCAATTCCTTGGGCACCGCGCTCCAGAAACCATACTTGCGGCCGTGATCGCGGCGCAGTTGTGCGATGTAGCTGCGGTGATCAGGCCTCTCGCCCCAGGTTTCAATCTGCCGCGCCAGCCTGTGGCAGGTGTCGAGATGGCGCGCGGCATGGCGATAGCGCTTGACGCGGCCCACCCGCAGCGTGAAATCGATCATCGCCCGCAGGCAGACTGTGGCCGCCAACGGATGGGGCTTCTCCAGCAGCTCCGCCAGCGGCGCCAACAGAACGTAGCGATCGCCGTTGAGCGGCTTGGGGGTGGAGAGCAGCAGTCGGGCGGCCCGATGCGGCTCGGGCCAGTGCAGCAGAAACCAGAGGGCTTCGTCTCGATCCTCGTGTTCAGCCACCAGATCGAGCGCTTTCTCTTCGTGGACCATGTCCTCAAAGTCGGGCACACGGGTCAGGTAGTCGCGCAGATGGCGGCGGGAGAGCTCCATCAACGCAAACTGCCAGCGCTGGGCCTGGGCCTCCTCGCGGCGGCCCAGGGCTTCAAGCGCCGCCAGACGGGCATCACACCATTCCTCAGCGCCGGCTCGGCGCTGGCGCAGCATCGGATCCGCCCCCTGCAGCAGGGTTAGCGCCTCCGCGGCCCGGCCGGCGGCCGTCAGCCGCTCCGCCACCGTGGCGGCGATCGCCGACACGGTGAGGGCCTCCGGGTCGTGGTCGCGGTATTCCGCCAGGTAGGCCTCGGCATCGCCCTCCATATCAGCGATGTCGAGCATGGCGATCTGCACGATCGCGTCGCGATGGGCACCGGCTCGCCCGTCGCTGGTGGCTCGGCTGCGCAGGGTCTCCAGGCGCAGCCGCAGATGGGCCAGCCCCTCCGCCCCCAGAGCCCCACCCAGATCGCGCACGATTGGATCGAACTGGCCGTAGCCGTTGCTCACCACAGCGGCGTAGACCTGATCGGCGAGCACCTCGCGCCTGCCGGGAGCCCTGCTGGCCACCTGGCCGAGGGCGGCACTGGCCAGATGGAACCAGTCCCGAACCACCCCATCGCTGGCGTCGCAGCGTTCGATCAACCCTTCCGAGAGCGCCAGCACCTCCCACAGCAACTCCACCGCCAGGGCAGGGTCGTGGTCGGCGATCGGGCCGCGGATCGCCGTGATGTGTCGATCCAGTTCCCGCAGCAGCGCATCCCGCGAGTCATCGTCGAGGAGGGTGCCGGAGCGGGCGATGGCCGCCAGCCGCCTGCGCAGTTCGCGCCCCATCTCCAGCGGCCCCTTCTCCTCGGCCAGCGCCAGCCGCAACATCCGTTTGACAGCTGGGTTGCCCTCGCTCAGCGTCAGCAGCAACGCCGCCAACCGCGGCGCCCCCAGTGCTTCGAGGGACTGGGCATCGAGACTGTTTTTCCCTGCGCGTTTGGCTGGCATCGCTTCAGTGGTGGCCGTTCGGTCGTTGGCCTCAGTGGCCGGAGCCCGATCGACCAGATCATGGGTGCCGATGTCGATCGGGATCAAGGTCTGGCCCCCGATCAACACGTCCAGGCTGATGCGGTACCGCCGGTTGATCGAGACCGAGTGCAGCCCCTGAAGGCGGCCACGCAGGGATGAAAGCGCATGGAGCGCACGGTCTGGGCCGTCCCTGGCTGTTCTCGCCTCAGGGATCCGCCAGCTTCGCCGGGCCAGCTCCGCCTGGGCCTGGGCCTCCGCCAGGTTCGCCTGGCATTCGGCCCCTGAACTCTCCAATCGCCCCTGCCAGGACGGGCCCGGCGAGGGTGTGGTGCAGCTGGTGGTAGCCAAATGGGATACCGTGACGAAGACAGGAGCGAGCCCTGCCCATGGACCAGGCCACCCACAACCGGATCGTGTCGTTCCTGTGGGGGATCGCCGACGACGTGCTGCGCGATCTGTTCAAGCGGGGCAAATATCCTGATGTGATCCTGCCGATGTGCGTGCTGCGGCGGCTCGATGCGGTGCTGGAGCCCAGCAAAGCGAAGGTGCTGGAGGCGAAGGCCCGCCTGGATGCGGCCGAGATCAAGGAGCAGGCGGCGGCCTTGCGGGCGGCGGCAGGGCAGGCATTTTATAATATCTCTCCGTTTGTGCTGCGCGATCTCACCAGCCGGGGCAGCGAACAAAAACTGCGGGCCGATTTGGAAGCCTACCTTGAAGGGTTTTCAGAGAATGTCCAAGATATCATGGAGAATTTCAAGTTCCGCAACCATATCCCTACTCTTTCGCGCTCCGATTCCCTCGGCACGCTGATCAGCAGATTTCTGGATCCACAGGTGGATCTGAGCCCGGCCGCGCTCGACAATCACGCCATGGGCACGGTATTCGAGGAACTGGTGCGCCGCTTCAACGAGGAGAACAACGAGGAAGCGGGTGAGCACTGGACGCCGCGCGATGCCGTGCGGTTGATGACCACGTTGATGTTCCGCCCGATTGCCGCCTTGGTGAAGAGCGGCACCTATCTGCTCTACGACGACGCCTGCGGTACCGGCGGCATGCTCACCGTGGCGGACGAAACCCTGCGCGAGCTGGCGGCGACCTTTGGGCAGGAGGTGGTCACCCGCCTTTATGGGCAGGAGATCAACCCGGAAACCTATGCGGTCTGCAAGGCCGACATGCTGCTCAAGGGGGAAGGCGAACACACCGCCGTGATCAAGGGCGGCGCCGAGTGGTCAACGTTGTCGCACGATGCCTTTGCGGGGATGGTGTTTGATTTCATGCTCTCCAACCCGCCCTATGGCAAGAGCTGGAAGAAAGATCTAGAAGCGATGGGCGGCAAGAAAGACATGAAAGATCCGCGCTTTCAGGTAAACCATCGCGGCGAAGTGCTATCGCTGGTGACGCGCTCCAGTGATGGCCAGATGCTGTTTCTGGCCAACATGGCCAGCAAGATGAATCACGACTCGCCCCTGGGCAGCCGCATCGCCCAGGTGCACAACGGCTCCTCGCTGTTCACCGGCGACGCGGGCTCAGGCGAGAGCAACATCCGCCGCTGGCTGTTCGAGAACGACTGGGTGGAGGCGATCGTGGCCCTGCCCTTGAATCTCTTCTACAACACGGGGATTGCCACCTATGTGTGGCTACTGAGCAACCGCAAGACGCCCGAACGGCAGGGCAAGGTGCAACTGATCGATGCCAGCGGCTGGTTCGAGCCATTGCGTAAGAACCAGGGCAAAAAGAACTGCATCATGGGCCCGTCCGACATCGAGCGGGTGATGGCGGCCTATGACGCGATGGAGGAGAGCGAACACGCCAAGGTGTTTGCCAATGAGGCCTTCGGCTATTGGAAGGTGAGCGTGGAGCGGCCGTTGCGCCTGCACAGCCGCATCACACCGGCGGCGATCAAGGCGCTGCGCACCGCCTCGGGCGACCGGGAGATCCGTGAAACGTTCTGGGACGACTACGGCGATGCGCTGCTGAACAATTTCGCCGGCCTGAGGTCGGAAATGGAGCAGCGGTTGCGGGAGTGGAGCTCCAGCGATGACGCCGCTGAGGACGACGACGAGGTCGCTGACGACGAGGGCGACAGCCAACCCAGCGGCAAGGGCGGCATCCCCGAGAAGCGTCGCAAAAAGCTGCTGGATCCGGCCACCTGGCAGCGCGATGCCCAGCTGGCGGCGGCGGCCGAGGCGCTGCGGGAGTTGTTCGGCGAGGAGCTATTCGACGACCACAACCATTTCCGCAGCGAGGTGCAGAGTGCCCTCAAACTGCAGGGCCTCAAGCTCAGCGCCGTAGACCTGAAGTTGCTGCTCAAGCAGGTGAGCTGGCGGGAGGAGAGCGCCCCGCCGGTGATCGCCAAGCTGCACAAGGGCGGCCGGGTGGCGGCCGATCCCCTGCGCGGCCTGTTCCCGCAGGAGATCGGCGGCAAGGCCTGCGTGGTGGAGTACGAACCCGATACCGACCTGCGCGACAGCGAGCAGATCCCCCTGCTGGAGGAGGGCGGCATCGAGGCCTTTCTGCAGCGCGAAGTGCTGCCCTACACGCCCGATGCCTGGTTCAACCCCGAGGCCACCAAGGTGGGCTACGAGGTGAGCTTCACCCGCCACTTCTACAAACCCAAGCCCCTGCGCACCCTGGCCGAGATCGCCGCCGACATCCGCGCCATCGAAGCGGAAGCCGAGGGCCTGCTCGATGGGCTGCTGGTGGGGGCGGGGTGAGGGGCGCCTTAGGCAACGCAGCCTTCACCATGGCGCCGCCAGGGCTCCATACGCAACGCTGCGTTTAACATGGAGGCCTGTGGCGCCCATGCGCAAGGCTGAGCGATGCATGGCTGAAGCCCAGGCCCACCGCGCCTGTCGTTACCGCACCCAGCCCACGGGATATCGAGCTTTCCTGCCGGCGCCGCTGCCGCCCGATCCGCCCCTGCGGCTGGAGGGGAAGTTGCAACTGCTGCTGTCCCAGGCCGACCGTGCCCTGGGCCGGCTTGACGGATCAGTGGAAACTCTGCCCAATCCCGATCTGTTCGTGTTGATGTACGTGCGCAAGGAGGCGGTGCTCTCCAGCCAGATCGAAGGCACCCAAAGCTCCCTGCAGGATCTGCTGGCAGCGGAGGCCCAGCTGTTCGGCGCCGACAGCCTGCCCAAGGATGTGGATGAGGTGGTGAATTATGTGCGGGCGATGAAGCACGGCCTGACGCGGCTGGAGAGCTTGCCGGTATCGATGCGGCTGATCGGTGAGATTCACGCAGAGCTGCTGCAGGGGGTGCGCGGCAGCCGGTTGACGCCGGGCGAGTTGCGCCGCAGCCAGAACTGGATCGGCCCCAGCGGTTGCAGCCTGGCGGCGGCCACCTTCGTGCCGCCGCCACCGGAGGAGCTGCCGGAGGCGTTGGGGGCCCTGGAGCGGTTTCTGCATCAGCAGGATGCGATCCCGGCGCTGATCAAGATCGGCCTGGCCCATGCGCAGTTCGAAACGATCCATCCGTTTCTGGATGGCAACGGCCGGGTGGGGCGGCTGTTGATCACCTTTCTGCTCACGGAGCGAGGCATCCTGCACAAGCCGGTGCTGTATCTCTCCCATTACTTCAAGCAGCATCGCC